>DNWZ01000278.1 GCA_003506095.1 Planctomycetaceae bacterium
CCCGGTTGCCAGCTTCTGTTCAAACGTGGCATCGGGTATCAGGTCGCCCGCCAATTGCCAAATCGTAAAATCATCATAGGGCAAATTGCGATTAAAGGCATCGATCACCCAGTCGCGCCAAGGCCACATCGTTCGCTCGCGGTCGCCTTGGTATCCGTTTGAATCAGCATACCGCGCCGCATCCAACCAGCTCCACGCCATTCGTTCGCCGTAAGCTGGTGAGTTCAGCAAGCGATGGACAACTTTGTCCCAAGCGTCTTGGGATGTGTCACTTAAAAAAGCGTCGACTTCGGCAAGCGTTGGCGGCAGTCCGGTCAAATCGAGAGACACGCGGCGGATCAGCGTTTGGCGTTCCGCCGAAGGTGAAACGGATACACCGCGCGCGGCCAGACGTGCTTGAACGAAGTGGTCGATTGGATTTTGCAGCAACACGACTTCACTCGTCGGCACCGCTGGAATCTCCGGCTTGACCAGCGGTTCGAACGACCAGTGAGCCCCCCACGGTGCACCACCATCGATCCAACGCGATAACAATTTGATCTGACCTGCGCTGAGCGGTTTTTTAAGACTTGGCGGCGGCATTACGCGATCCGGATCGTGACTGGTCACTCGATCGAGCAATATCGCAACCGAGTCGCCGTCGGCGTCGAGCGCCAGTCGTGCACCGTCCTCGGTATCCAACCGCAAAACCGCTTCTCGCGACGCTTCGTCAGGCCCGTGGCAATTGAAACAATGCCCCGCAAGGATCGGACGAATATCGCGACTGAACGAGATCGCCCCTTCGTCTGCCATCAGCACCGACTGGTTCCTGCCCTGGATCGGTAAAGCCCATACGATGAACGCCAGCGGCGCTGCGTATCCGATGTGCAAGCGTACAATTTTGGACATTTTTAAAACCGATCGCAAAACTCTTGATAACCAAGTGGCCATCTGATTCTAACTGAACGAGACGGTGGGCAAACCAACCCAACGCGATGAAATGAGCTTGCCCGCAACCGATCGGGTGGCATGGCGACCGGCCGCCGGAAACCGGCTATAAGGTTTGTGCAAGTTGTGTTTGTTAGAACCGTTGTAGGCGGAACTCAGGATGACATATCAACATCACGCTTTGCATAGAAGTGGCTCGTTGGCTGCGGTTTGTAGCGTAGATTTTGGCCGCGATGCGAATCATTGCAACGCGCCCCGCACCACATTCGAACAAACATTGCCATGCATCCATTCTTTCGATCCGCCGGTTGCGTTTTGTTGATAAGCGTCTTTTCATGCGATGCCGGCTTGATCGACGTTCCCGTCTGGGCAGAACAGCAGGCGAAAAAGACCACCCTTGCCGAAAAACTTCAAAAGCGGCGCGAGCTTCCCAGCACTTCAGCGCAAGCGACGCCAGAAACTCAGGCGATCGGCAACCCGACCTACAAACGGATGCTGCAGAGCGTCGTCCTGATCGAGCACATGGTTGATGATGCGTCGTGTCGCGGGACAGGTTGGATCGTGGACGCCGACGACCGTTTGATCGTGACCAACCACCATGTGATCGAGGGTGCAGAAAATTGCCAAATTTACTTCCCCGAGTTCATTGACGGGCGGCTGAATACCGACCCTGCAACGTCGCTCGCACCGTCTCGCGCATTCAACGCTCGCGTCGTCGACAGCGACCAAACGCTTGATCTCGCGTTACTGCAGCTCGATCGTCCGCTCCCCAAAGATGCGCTCGCACTGGAACTCGCAGACAAAAGCGCAACGCCAGGCCAGCGCGTGCATTCCCTCGCAGGCAGCACCATTGGGTCACAAAGTCTCTGGATCTACTCGACCGGTCACGTTCGCCAGATTGTCCGCGGCATGATGGCCAATGACTACGAAGCCGTGTTGTTGGAATCCGATATGGCGACGAATCAAGGTAACAGCGGCGGGCCAGTCTGTGATGATGATGGAAAGGTCGTCGCGGTAGTTGAAGGCCATAGTACCGACGCTCGCTTGGTCAGTATCTACATCGACCTGCAGTCGCTGGTCGAATATCTTGACCTGGCACTTCGCTGCGTCGATCCTAAAACCGTCGAAGACTTGAAACTCGCAGCGCAACGACATTTAACCGAAGGCCGTCCAACGATCGCGTTATCGCTGGTGACACGAGCGACAAAGCTTGATGCCGAATCGCCCGAACTGCTCACTTTGCGAGCCTGGTGCCGATTCGAGCTTGACGACCCCACATCGGCTGAGGCGGATTTTTTGGAAGCCATCAAGATCGACCGTAACTTTGCGACGGCGCATGATGGACTTGGCCATGTCGCTTGGCAGCGCGGTGAACTGAAAGATGCAAAGAAACACTTTACCAATGCGATACGCAACGACGCCACCGATCCTGAGTACCTCGTTTCACGCGGAAACGTCAACCGACACTTAGAACAATACGCCGACGCGCAGCGTGATTTCGATGCGGCATTGAAGATCGACCCTGAGTATACCGATGCAAAATGCTCAACCGCGTACGCCCAGATCGATCAAGGTGATTTCGAACTAGGTCTCGCGACACTCGAGTCGATCATCGAATCTCATGCTCAAGATACCGATTTCTTCTACTACGCCGGACTGGCATTGAATAACTTGGGCCGACACGACGAAGCGGTCGATACCCTCCAAGCGGCGATCACGCTCGATGCCGAGAACGTCGACGCCCACGATGTACTCACACAGTCATTGCTTGAAATGAAACGCTTTGCCGACGCGCTGCCGTCCGCATCGATCGCACGAAACGCTTATCCAGACGACGCGCGAGTAACGTTCCGATACGGATTGGCATTAGTCGGCACAGGAAACATCGATGAAGGGATCGCAGCGGTGAAACGCGCAACGCAGCTTGACCCCCAAGATGAGGAAATCGCAGACGCCTTGCGTTATCTTCGCCAGAACACGTAATGCTCTGCCAACGCTTCGCATCATGTGATCAATAAGTGATGCGTTTAGGCGTAGCGGATGTCGCCAGACTTCCGCTTGATGACGAAGCAATACGCGTTATGCATACGAGAGCCTCG
Source organism: Planctomycetaceae bacterium (assembly GCA_003506095.1). GTDB lineage: Bacteria > Planctomycetota > Planctomycetia > Pirellulales > Pirellulaceae > UBA6163. Next base: position 3,027 of record DNWZ01000278.1, read on the forward strand.
TCGCGACACTCGCCAACCGCGGCATATCAGCACAGCAAGCGCCAGCCATCTGTGCGGCGCTCTTGATTTGGCGACCTCATCGTCAAACACTTTCCAAGACAGTATCGGCACGCAATCAAATTGCGTTATAATACCGGTCCCGCCACCGAAGAAAGTGTGAACGAACATGAACCATCTTAATGCATCTGTTTGGGTCGTTTGGCTAACATGCCTGGCACCGTGGCTGACCGGGACCGCGTCTGCTCAGGTGTTGCATGCGATTGTCGTTGGCGACGTTTCTCCGTCGGCAGGATGGGGCAAGTACACCTCCGCAGTCGCCATGGATATGGCCTTGGTGTCGAGCGCGATCACGGAGAATATGCCTGAGCGACAAGTCAATTTGGTGCGTTTTGAAATCAGTGAAGACGAGTACAGTTCACCAGCAAATCTGTTGGAAACGGTGAACGAACTGACCGTAGGGCCGAGCGATGCGATCCTGTTTTACTTCACAGGTCACGGATCAGTCGACGATCAAGGCCAATACCTCGCGCTGGCTGCGGGTAAGCTGCACCGCAAAGATCTGCTGAGTGCGCTGCTGGCTAAGCGGGCTCGCATGGTCGCGCTGATCACAGACTGTTGCAACACACGCAGCGATGGCTATCTGTATGCGGCACCTTATATCGAAGTGACCAGCCCGCGCGCTCCGACACCGCTGTTCAAAAGCCTTTTTCTCGACAAAGTCGGCGTTGTCGACATCACCAGTTCCAGCCCCGGCGAAAGCGCTTTTTTTCTACCCTACCAAGAAGATCCGCCTGGTTCACCCGGTTCGATATTCACCACCGCTTGGCTCAACTGGGTCAAGCAAGAAAAACAGAGCGCACGATCTTGGGACGACCTGGTTCGTGGTGTTAGCTTGCGAGTTCACCAGTCGTTTCGCGACTTTTATCCCAAAGGGGCAACGATCGCCAAAGGGGCACCGATTCAAACCCAGCAGAATGTGTTTGCGTTTCAGTATCCTGATATGCCCGCACATGAAGGCCCCCGAACCGGACTCGTGGTTCGCGACTTTCCCGGTCGTGGTGCTGTGATAACCGACGTCACACAAGGATCGCCAGCGACCCAAGCGTTTCTGATTCGACAAGATCGTTTCGTATCGCTAAAACCGCAACAAGTGATCGTGTCGGTCAACGGAAAAACGACCTTAAACACCGCTGCGGTTGGCGAAGCGATTCGCCAGTCGCCGCAAATCATGCGTCTTTCGGTACGTGATCCAATGCAGGGAACGATCGAAGTGCTAGTACGGATGAAATATTAACAGCGTATCCGAACCCATCATGCATTGGACATTTATGCCGTTACTTTCTAACCCCGGGCCGCGTTTGTTTCTGTTTTCTGTTCTGCTTTTCGCGGTTCAATCGGCTGCTGGACAAAATCCACCGTCCCAATCACCTGCTGACGATCAAGCACAGGCCGCACCAGTTGAAAAAACGCAGCAGAACGATCTTTGGGCAAAGTTGTTCTTAAAGAAAGACCCATTGCAAGCTTTACAGCAGGTGACGCTGCAGGACTTGCGACTGGCACTAGAAGATCCGAACTTACAAACCGGTGTAATCACGAGGCATTTCTCACGCGTCACGGGTGCGACCGAAAAAGAGAAGATTGAATTTTTAGTCGATTCGATGCGGTCGCCCAATACGGTGGTTCAGCGCCAAGCGGCCATCGAACTGCAAGCATTGAACGCCTTGGAAGCGGTCGTACGCGATCTGTTGCTCGGGTATATGAGCAGCGAAGACCCCGCAATAAGAAACGCTGCGATTGTAGGGCTTGAATTGATCGAAGTTCCGGCGGACCAGCAGAGCGATGACTACTGGAAAAAACTAATCGATGCGTTGAATGATACTGATGACTCGGTTTCCCAGTCTGCTCAGCGTCAGTTAAAAGACCAGGGCGCTAACGCTGTACCGGCTCTGTTAAATGCGCTGGGCAATCAACACCCGCGGCCGACCTTGGTGGCGCGAGTGCTTTCGGAGATTGTTGGCAGCAAGGCGACACGGACCGAATCCTACTACTCCGCCCCAGTCCCGGAATCGCTTGACGACTTTCCTGAGATCGTCGCCGATGCACCGCTTCCACGCAGAACGGTTGGCAAAGCGGCGAGTGCGCCTGCGCCGCCACATACCATACGCGATGTCGATCCGACTGAACCGACTTCGGTTACGGTTTATTTTGGAACGAACCGGGAGCTGATTGATCGGCCACGGCGACCGTGGACCCAGTTGTTTCAATATCCGTTGCTCGCACTTATGCTTCTGCTAGCCGCCCTGATTCCATTCTTTACTGGACTTCCGGTCAACGCCAATCCCGTAGCCGACGCCGCGCAAGCACGTGGCTGCAGTCGTTGGCTGTTACCCTTGCTGCTGATCGGCGGAGCGGCTTGGTCGATGCTAATCTTTCGCGGTGAATTGCAACAACAATGGCAATTACGGTCGGGCGTCAGCTTTGGTGCACGCCGCGATCCCGCCGAATCGGTTCATTATGGGACGTGTACCGTATCGATCCCACCACGCCACCAAGTTGGTGCCGTCGAACGTCCATTGCTCGGTCCAGAAAACGAGCAAGAGCATGTGGTGCTGAAGGCAATTGAAAACTTAGAAGAAGAAGCGTTCTTTCAACGAGTCAAATCCAGGGTCGCGGAATTGCCGCCAGAGAACCGTTCTTGTTTTGTTTTTATTCATGGCTTCAACGTCGATTTTGACAGTGCCGCCAGGCGAACGGCACAAATGCATTATGACCTTAAGTTCCAGAGCGTTCCGATCTTTTTCAGTTGGCCTTCGCGTGCCAACGTACGCCATTACTTTTCAGACCGCAATGAGATTGAGTTCAGCCGATACGTGATTAAAGAATTCTTATCGGATGTCGCGGAACGCGTTGACGCGGATCGAATACATGTGATCGCGCACAGCATGGGAGCCGATGCGACCTGCCGGGCGATCGCAGATTTGGGAGACCGTGGAAAGATCTTCGATCAAATCATTCTGGCGGCTCCCGATATTGACGCGGAGGTCTTTCGCGTGCAGATCGCACCGCGACTGACCCAGACCGCCAATCGCACCACTCTGTATTGCTCCAAGAACGACTGGGCACTGATGCTTTCTCGAAACTTTAACGACAGCACCAGGGCCGGCGACTCCAGCAGCGGTGCACTGGTATTGCAAGGAGTCGATACGATCGACGCCTCGGAGATCGACACCGATCTTTTAGGCCATTCGTATTACGGTGATTGTGTGCCGATTCTGGATGACGTCAACCTTTTAATGCGAACGTCGCTGCCACCGCAGGAGCGACGCTTACGTCCCTGGCCCGTCGACGAACAGTTGCTTTACTGGACACTTCCAGACGCCGCGCTTTGAGTCAATCGCTAAACGCGGTTTCATCCGGGGCGTTATGTTGCAGCAATTTTGCGCCGACTTCGTAACATCGGCTATTGTGTCGCCTGCACCGGATCACAAATAAAGACAGCCAAAAAGTCGGCAGGATTAATCGCAATCGCTCAGTCGGATAAAGCTGAATCGGTGAAATGAATCCCACCGCGTTTTTCGAAAAATCTTTCGTATAGACTCCCATAAAATCAGCGTTGCGGGGAATCGCAGGCAGGGCTCCGTCGATACGCAAAAGCCCATAGGTACGCACCGCACGACGCTGCGATGCGCGCAGGTCATTTGGCAACGATGGCAACACGCCGCTTTCTTCAAAGTAACGGGACCAAGTTTCGGGCATTGTGATCGCAACCGATACTTCCTCAACTAAGGCTGCATAGTGTTTTTGATAATCGAAGTCCAACATTCCACGATCTCCTTTTCAAGCGACGTTCCACTTTCTCGTTTCAAGAGCTCGCAAGCTTGTTGCCAAGGCATCGGCTTGCGGTAGGGTCGTTGGCTGGTAACAGCTTCGTAAATGTCAACAACCGCGCACATCTTGGCCCACGGATGAATCTCGTTTGACACACAGCCGACCGGATAGCCTCGCCCATCGATTTTTTCATGATGTTGGTAGACCATCATCAACTGTCCAATCGTCAGATCCTTGCGATCAGCGAGCTGGGAAAAACCGTCCCGCGGGTGCTTTTTGATGAGCTCAAATTCCGCGTCATCCAGCTTGCCAGGTTTTGCGAGAATCTTTTCGTCGACTTTTAATTTGCCCAAATCATGCAACAGCCCACCTGCGACGATCTCTTCCACCTCCTTTTTGGTGTAACCAAGCGCCGTCGCTAATATCCCTAGGTAGTAGGCGACGTTGGCCGAATGCGTAAATGTTGCATAGTCGTGATGCAATACGCGAAACAGGTCACCAGTGGCAAAGTCACCATCTGTCAACAATCTCGTCGCCAGTTGAGACATCTCGAGCGTTGTTTCAACGGTGTCCGACGTGTCGCCCTTGACAAAACTTTCCTCCAACACCGCCAAAACCACCTCATTCAGCGCCGCACTCCGCTGGGCCATCGTCACCGAATTGCTTCCAGAACCGCTTGCGACGTCCCGCAGATGTTTCTGATACTCGCGGCGGCCCTCTGACGATATGTACAGCTTCGTAATCCCTCGCTGACGCAAACGTTCAAGGTCCTCGGAATTCAATGCAATATTGGCTCTGCAATACAGCACAGCACGCTCAGGGGCATCGGCCTGGCAATACAAATCTGTGCCAACAACGGCAGCGGACGACAGAGTCGCAACACTTACGGCAATAAGATCACTGATGTACAATTCTACGCCCGGAAATACCGAATGGCTTGAAAAAACACCCCGCCATGGGGGTCATTTACATTGAAGAATGTACACTGTATCCCCCCGCTGTGTGAAGCGATTGAGATGCGGGGAGTCGAAAAAAGTATTTCGATAGCATTACTCTGTGCGTTATCACTACCGTCTTGTTGATCGTTACAACCGCTTCGGATGGCTTAAACGCCAGCATTTGACTTGATCCGAACGTTACCCCCTACAGGATGGAGTTCGCGGTAGTGCAGTATCCACCATCTACGGCCGCAGATCGTCCCGCAATCTTGGTCAGCGACTTCGACGGGACAATGACGCAGCACGATTTTTACCGACTAGCAATCGAGCAGCTGATCCCGAACGATTGCCCGAACTTTTGGGCGGAATATCGCCGCGGACGAATGACACACTTCGAGGCGTTGCAGGCATACTTCGGTGCGATTTCGGCAAGCGAGGAAGCGGTGTTAACAATCGTCAACCAAATGCAGATCGATCCGATGTTGCCAAAATCGTTAGCGGCGCTTCGAGCGGCCGGCTGGCAGGTTGTCGTCACATCAGCGGGTTGCAAGTGGTACATCGACTATCTGCTCGACCGCATGGGCGTGACACTCGAGGTTTACGCCAACCCGGGCATTTTCATTTCAGGCCAGGGATTACGGATGGACCTGCCCAGTGACCCCCAATTTCGGTCGCCGACCGTGGGTGTCGACAAGGCCGGTGTGGTCGCCCACTGGCTCGATCAAGGTTTTCGAGTCGCGTTTGCCGGTGACGGATTTCCCGATGTCGATGCCGCAAAGCTGGTGGATGGATCGCTGCGTTTTGCCAAATCGGATCTGGCTGAACAATTACAACGCGAGCAATTACCGTTTCATCGCTTTGGCGCCTGGTCTGACATCGCAACACATCTTCTAAAGTAATTTACTGCCATGCCTTTGGTTACTCAAATTGGTTTGCCAACGATTGTTCGCGTTAAAGATGGAGCCCTCGACCGTTTAGGGCTGTACCTCAGCCGCGCCAAGCTTGACCGTGTGGTCGTGATTCAAAGCGAGGGGCTGATCAGTTCGCTGACGTCGCAGGCGCGGGAAAGTCTTCAACAAAATGCAATCGATCCGGTCGATTGGACAGAAGCGGCGGACATTTCATTACAAGCCGCAGTCAACCACTTTTCGCGATTGCCAAACCGGGTGTCAGCAATCGTCGGTCTGGGCGGCGGTCGTGCGTTGGACGTTGCAAAGTATGTCGCGTCGCTGGGGCGTTTGCCCTATTTCGCCGTGCCAACCTCGCTTTCCAATGACGGATTCTGCAGTCCTCAGTCAAGCCTGCTGGTCGATGGCAAACGCCGCTCGCTGCCTGCGACCATTCCTTACGGATTGGTGATCGACACGGCCGTCTGTCGCCAGGCACCGCAGGTATTGACGCTATCAGGCGTTGGCGATTTAGTAGCGAAGTTTACCGCCGTGCGTGACTGGAAACTCGCCTTTCATGCGTGCGGTGAGCCCGTTGACGATTTTGCGGCTCTGCTTTCCGACGGATCGGTGCATGCCTACATGAGCCATCCTGCGTTGGATGCCAGTGGTATGCGATTGCTTGCCACCGCGTTGATGATGAACGGCATCGCAATGGTCATGAGCGGATCGTCACGTCCTGCTAGCGGCAGCGAACATTTAATCTCACACGCGCTCGACCAGATCTGCGATCGGCCCAAATTGCATGGGCTGCAAGTCGGAGTGGCCAGCTATATGATCAGTCGCTTGCAAGGTGAGAATTACGATTCAATCAATCGACTGTTTCTAGCAACCGGTTTCTGGGATGCGGTCGCTGCCGATCCGTTTTGCAAATCCCAATGGCTGCACGCGGTGCGAATTGCACCATCCATGAAACACTCGTTTTACACCGTCTTGTCGTCACGTGACGTAATGCCCGAAATTGAAGCTTTGATCGAAAGCGACCCACAGATTCGACGCTGCATTGTTTAACGCGAGCTATACCGTGGAAACGAATGCAGCTCGATCAAATCACAATACCATGTATCGTTTGCGATCGTCTCACGCTTGCACAGCATGGGCAATACTTCCGTAGACCCTTGATGCTATGGTCCGGTTTTTGCACGCACCACCTCCTGTGGAAAGTTCGCAAACGGTGATGTCTTATCCGTGCGTCGTTTGCTCCATGCATCCAACCGAAGCAACGGCCGGCAGTCCACGTACCTGGGTTCAATCTGATGAGAAGTATTGTTGAAAAATTGAATGTGACAACGCGTGTGTCTTTGTCGGGCTTCGTTTTTTGCGGACCAGATTGTGCGGTGCTCCCAGACGATTCCGCGGCGAGCGATGCTTCGGCCACAGATGCGGCGACATTGCTTGGGTCGCTTGACAGACAACAGGCCACCGGACATCTGATGGCGGATTCAGTTCGGACTGTCGAACGCCAGTAAAGGTCTTATCGCTCTGCTGTAAATCAGCGTCCGATTAACTGCGAATGGCGAAATGGGCACTCATCTTCCTATTCACGATCCGATTCTTCAATTCACGCTGCTGACCACGCTGGCCCTTTTGGTGCAGTTGACGGTCAAGCGCCTGCACTTGCCAGGATTAATCGGATTGATCTTGGGCGGCATGCTGATTGGGCCCGGGGTATTCGGTGTATTGCCGCGCGAACCGGTGGCGGAACTGCTCGGTCAGGTCGGGCTTGTCTACATCATGTTTCTGGCCGGCGTTGAGGTCGATTTGGAGGTGCTGAAGAAGCATAAGATTGAGGCAAGTACATTCGGGCTGCTCTCTTTTGGGATCACCGCCGTACTGACTGTCTGCACAGCGTTGCTGATGCAATTCAGCTGGGGTGGTGCCTTTCTGCTGGCTGCGGCATTTTCGTCGCACACGCTGGTTGCGTACCCAATGGTACAGAACATGAGGTTGCTAGGCTGCCCGCCGGTCGTTACGGCCGTCGGCGGGACGTTGCTGACCGATACGCTCGCGCTAGTGATGCTGGCGATCGTGATTCAAACGGTTGGTGGTGATCAAGAGGCGGCATGGGGCTGGCTGAAGCCGCTGGTTTTCCTAGCGATTCTGGTCATGGTCGCACTTCCGACGGTTCCAAGGCTTGCGCGGCGGCTGTTTGCCAGCACGAAGAGATCCCGTGCCGAGAAAGCGCTGTTCGTACTGGTTGTCGTGCTGTTGCTAGCCTCGCTGACCGAATTGATCGGTACCGAAGCGATTCTGGGCGCGTTCTTGGCCGGTCTGTGTCTAAACCGTCCACTGACATATCACAAGGAATTGCACGAGCACTTGGGGTTTGTCGGCCAGATGATTTTCATTCCGTTTTTCTTTGTCGACACTGGAATGCGAATCGACCTGAACGTCTTCGCTGGTGATGCTTGGGTTTGGTGGCTGTTTGCCGCAGCGATAGCGGTGGTGTTTATCGGAAAAGGACTTGCTGTTTGGATCATCGGTTGGTTTTACAAATACTCTCGGCTGGAATGCCTGCTGATGATCGGTCTGACGACGCCTCAGGCGGCTGCTACGTTGGCCGTCACGGTGACCGCCAGTGAACTGGGCGCGTTTGACAACGTGGTGGTCGATGCAGTGATCCTTGTAATCTTGCTTACTTGCCTCAGCGGGCCACTGTTGTGTGGCTACGCGGGACGAAAGTTCGCCGAGCGTCAGGATACAGCGTCGACGGATCACGACTGGGCACCTGACGGAAAGGAATCTTCCAATAGCGGCAATGAAACAAGCCAAGCCGATAAGCAAAAAATGAAGAAGGATTTGGATTGAGGAAATACGCCCCGCGCCAACCGGACTGGGCTAGTTAAACCGCTAGCCCTTTCGGCCACCGGAACCAAACAAAAGCCGATTTTTGAACAGCATTTTGGGCCGGGAGCAAGGCATTGTTGGATCCCACAAGACTCGTTTGTCATTGTTTGGGCGCGAACGCGTCCGCTGGAAACTCTGTCGGCCACGGCCCGGTTAGCGTCGCTTGGCGGACGACGCAACTGCGACCCAGTTCGGCCGCAAATCCGAATCGACGATCGGTCGCCAACGCGAATCGACAAATCGGTTTGCCATTGACTTCAAGCAATGCATCATCACCCTCAACCGTGAGCTTGACCAAGTTCTCGCCGCCCTCAATCAAGTTTGGTTTTCCATCACCCATTAACTTTTCGGGCGACACTTCGTGCAGTGATGGAAGGTTTGCCGATTCCAATGAAAACTCCATCGGCAACCAACGCAATTTCACCCCATCTTCTCGCATCAAGATCACTATGCGACCTATCGCCGGGTGTACCTCTTGTCGTCCCTTGGAATAATCAAACTTATATGTGAAGGTTTCACCGTCGAGCAGCGGGCGCATGTACTGCAAATGGCTCTGTCCACCTGCGGTCCTGGAATTGTTGCCGCCACGTCCATGTAACTCGCCATCCGATTCACTCCAGACCGCCAAGTGCGGACTCTCGAGGTACTGCCGACGATTGTTCATTAATTGAACACGGTCCTGACCCGGTTGAGTCGGCAGGTCGACCGACATCAGGCTGCCCCAAATGATCGGGCTGTGCCAGCCGCGCAAATCCTCGCCGATCAAATCGACCTTCGCGGCAATTTTGGGATTGCCCTGCAAGCGAATGTCAGCCGCAGACGCAATCACGTGATGCTCGAAGACAATGCCGGCAAATGGCATCGTGGCGGTTCGGCGATCGGTCGCCACATCCTGGTCGTTAACCTGCATCACCAATTCATCGCCAGTGGATTGAATCGAAATGACGTTGTCCTTGTCCTTGAGCGTCGGTGCATTGAGAAACTTGGATGTGTTTCGATGTGCGACAGCCCGAATCAGAACCGACGAGTCGTGTGGCTTGGCCATGTAGGCGACACCGCCAAAGAAATTGTGGCTTTCACCCCAACTGCGCCGCAGATTGCGATGACTGAACTGGAAATCACCTTCCAAGGGATACTTAAACATCATGATCGTGTGACCAGTGCCGGCCGCTTGATGCAACACCGAATCATCAAAGACATACAGCGGTTCCGTCATGGCCCCCACGGGACATCGCAGATAGGGAACCTGGACGCTGACAAAGTGCTCCAGCGGCGATCCGGTCGTTCCACCAACAACGGCGGTGCCGCCGGTCTTGACCGCCATGCGGTTGAAGAACGACGCTGATACGCTGAGGTTTCGCCGTTGAGAATGTTTTAAGATCGACTTCCATGCCTCAGCAGCATCGTCACGCATCGAATCGACAACGAACGCCCGAGCAACAAACACCGATTCAGCGATCGGCATCGGCGTACTCACCCCTTCATTTGGCGCTGTTTTTACCAATCTTTCAACGACGCGTTTGAGCCTTTCCGCCGCTTCCTCCTGTTTGCCAGCGACCAAATAAGTCAACCCCGTCATCGCTTCAGCTTCATCACCCGGTTCTTTAATGTGTGCTGCGAAACGTTTCGCCAATTCGTCCGATGCGTTGCACTGAATTGCCGCTTCGGCCGCTAGTAAACTGAGCTCAACAATCGGGAAATCGGGGCCTGCGATCGGCACATCACTCACCCGCTTGCGATCTTTAAACAGTTCATCAA
>DNWZ01000311.1 GCA_003506095.1 Planctomycetaceae bacterium
GCAGGATCGCGCCATCGAGGTCGGCATAATCGAGCAACGGCAAAAGGTGTGCCGCCGCGCTGATACCAATCGACGTCTCGACCATGCATCCTACCATCGTCTTCATTCCGAGCGATCGAGCTTGTCGCAGCATCGCTAGCGCCGGTGTCAGCCCGCCGCATTTGCACAACTTGACATTCACGCCATGAAACAATCCGTGACAGGCCGCTACATCGGGAGTTGTGCGACAGCTTTCATCGGCAATGATCGGCAAAACGGATTTCTCAAAGACCCATCGCATTTCGTCTGGCGAAGCTTCGGCAGGCAGTGGCTGCTCAATAAATTCAACGCCTAATCGTTGCAATTCAACTGCGTTGGCAATCGTCTGCTCGGCTGTCCAACCGCAATTGGCATCGACACGAAACGCAGCGTCGGTATGTTCGCGAAGAGCGCCAACGATTTTCAAATCGTCTGCCGTGCCAAGTTTAATCTTATAAATCGACCATCCCGGTTGGCGATCGAGTTTTTCGATCATGCGGTCGATCGTGTCGATCCCAATCGTATAACTGGAAACAGGAATATCTTCCCAATCCAGTCCCCACATTTGATAACAAGGCTTGCCATAGCGTTTGCCCCATAAGTCGTGTGCCGCAAGATCGAGCGCGGCGGTCGCAAAATGATCGCCGTTCATCACCTCGAGCATTTTCGACCAGACGACTTCCGGTGATTGATCGCGATAGGCATCCAAATAAGGCTTGGCGGCTTCAAGTGATGCGGTCATCGAATCGAACGTATGACCGTAGTAGTCGTTAACCGTTACTTCACCGAGCCCATGCAAGTCGCCATCTCGCAGCTCGACGATCAGGCTGTGTTGATCGGTAATCGTACCCCGTGCGATTGTGAACGGATCGGCAATTGGCATCACAAGACGCTGCAGGTGGATCTCCATCAAATGATTGCTCCGCTCATAATCAACCCCTCATATATTTGCTAACAGCAAAAAGTTACTGCAACCACTGTGCGCACCCTATCGAGTTGTCGGCCAGGAACCCGCCCTTGGGTGCGAACAGAGGATTTCTCGATCGATTCAGGGTAACCTTTTTATGCTTCAATTCAACCGCTGAGNNGTAAGATCGAATGGACGTTATCGCTCTCGGTTTTGATGGCTTAGGCCGAAGTCGAGCCAATCAGCACACCAATTTTCGTCGAGTGCGGATCACTCGCTGATCAATTTTGAATCTGCGTCGATCCATCGATCGATCCATTCAAACGATTGGCTGTTCGTGGCGAATCGGCTTGACCAGGCCGCCCTCTTTCCAATTGTTGCTGGGCGGCGACGAAAGCGTCCAGTCGCATCTCCATCTCGTCAGCTCGCAACATCAGGTCGGTTTGCCCCGTCGCTATCGCCTGATCTCTCAATTGAGCAATCTCGGCGCGTCGCTTCTGTGCCGCGACCTGAATCCCGCGGGCGATGTCAACGTTTTGGGGGCCTTGGCCACGCGCGTTTGTGCCGGCCGAAGCATTGGGGTTCGCACGTTCTCCGGCTTGTGAAGATCGACGCGCGGCTCCGTTGGCAGTGTCGGCAGTGCTTCCCGAGATATCCTCGCCGGCGCTATCGTTTTGCCGGATCGGATTGAAACGGCCGAAGATATTGTCGTAGATTGCAACATCTGCATCGGCAAAGCCGTTGTTTCGCGATGCATCTGCCGCGATCGCAAGTCCCGCATTGGCTCGTGAATTCGGCGTGCCCGCAGCCACATTTCCGCGTGCCGCAGCATTGCCCTGCAGTCCGCCCCCGCCAGCGACCGTTTTCGCTTCGGTTGATGCACTGGCGCGTCGAGCGGAACTCTCGGCCGCTCGCTGGGCCACTTCCGCCGCTCGCTTTGCCTCAGCCTGGATGCGCCCCTGCACTTGGCCTTGAACCCGCGTTTGGATCTGAGCCTGCGTCTGAGCCTGGACACGCTGTTGGACTTGAGCCTGGGCGCGTTGGTTGATCTGCCCCTGAACGCGATCGCTCGCGTTGGCTGCCGCCGCACCGCCTCGCCCCGCATTCCCACCGGGGCCTTGGCCAGTCGCATTTTCCACGCTAAACGTGAGGGCAGTCGCAACAACTACCAACTTTGCGACACATTTCTTACTGATCGTCATATACCACTCTTATTTTTATAGCTGTGAAAGCCCAATTCCGCGTCTGTTTGCACCCACACATCGCAAATGCAAGGCGGGTGCAACGTCCACCCAAAGGACAATTCGGACGTTTCGACCTGTGCACACTCACCCTATCTCGTATAGACCATTCATCGACACTTTAGAAAGAGAGAGTCGAGCGGTTTTTGGCGCAAGTTTGCAGAAGCGGTTTGAATGCATTCCTATCAGTTTTTCGCACTACTAATCGCAAGCACCTCATTGGGGCCCCTGCTGGCCAACCACGGGCTTGCCTTGGCCGATGAAAATGCGACGACTGCCGCTGCGATTTACGCCCCGCGTTCGCCTGACTCACCAGCACCCGAGGACGGGCCCCTTAAGATGCTCCAATCCCGCGTGGAGCAATTGCCTTTGCATAGCGATTCCTGGCGAATGCTGGGTAAAGCGCTCGCGGATCGCGGGGACTCGCAGGCGGCGATTGATTCGCTTGTTCACGCCCTGGAAATCGACCCAACCAATGCCGCAGCTCATTTCAATCTTGGCCAAGTTTTGCTGAGCCAGACGAAAAACGAGGACGCAACGGCGCACTTTGAAGCATGCGTTTCTATCGCCCCAGATAGCAACTATGCCAATGAGATCTTTGCCCGAAACTTACTGCCACCTCGTACCCCTGCATCGACAGCCGAGATGCCAAGCAGCGACCTTGACCCACATTCACACGCTGTCCAGGATCCGTTTTCATTCGCAACGCTGCGAAACGCTACGACAGATTCTGGATCGACTACGACCACCAATATTCAACCCGCGGGCTATGAGATTCAATCTTTCGATGGAGCTGATGATTTAGACCGCCGCTTTGACCAACTTGAGGCGGATTCAGATCCGGTCCCCAAACGGTTGCGACTGTTTTGTGAACTCGGTGTCCTTTATAACTCGAATGTCTCTTTGACGCCGATCAGCCGCGAATTGTT
>DNWZ01000565.1 GCA_003506095.1 Planctomycetaceae bacterium
TTTGAGCATTCCAATCATCGAGCGAACGAATGCTAGCCAACGCACGCTTGGTCAATTGATCAGTTTGTTGGCGGAAGTAATCGGCAACGAGTGCGTCACCATTGTTGTTTGCACTCAACGATTCCTTCGCAAGCATTCGATCGGTTTCGGCCAACTTGAATCGTGTCGAGACGACGGAGTGTTTTTCTTGGGTGTCGCGATACTTGATATAAGTCGTTGCGACGATGGTATCATCGGGCAACAGTTCAAGCCCTGGATAGCCGCAATCTCGCCCGGCATAGCTGTGCAACAGCTTGATTCGGTAAGCCCCTTCGCGACCACCACGAATATCATCATAAGAACCGACCCAAGCGACGAAGTGGCCCAGTGTTGGACTGCCGGGTGCTTGATCACGAAACGCGACGACCATGCGATTGTCTTTGGTATGAATGCCAATGTGGCGATCGCCGGTCAATCCCCACGACGTTTCTTTCGGTTCTGACCAAGTGGCCGCGTTGTCATCGCTGAACATCACCAAGCTCAAACCCTTGCGAGCGTTCTCACGCATCAGGCAGCAAAGTTCTTTTCCATCAGGCGAGCGGAATACGAACGGTTCGCAGGGGCTTTTGCCTTCCACTTTTGCCACGGTGCGAGGTTCGGACCAAGTCAGTCCGCCGTCGCTGGTGATTGTTTGCAGCACTTCCAGCGGCGCGCGATCTTTTCCGTCGGGCCCACGATGAAACAGTCCGACATATTTTCCTTTATCAATTTCGACCACACTGCTAAATGTCATCACACAGGGAAACCCAAGCGGTGACATTTCCTTCCAAGTCTTGCCGCCATCTTCGCTGACGATTCTTGGCATGCCGGGTCCGGATCGGGTTCCGAGCGCGGCCGAGAATACCCACAAACGTTCCTGTCCCTGGGCATCGACCATGCGATAGATGCTGGGGCAGTTTTGATGGGTGGCGTAAGACGCTGGCAGGCGATCGTCGATTCGCGTCCACGTTAATCCACCATCGTCGCTGGTTGCCATCGGTCCGGCATGGCCACCATGGCCGATATTCCATACCGCAAACAGCGTCTTGCCATCGGGCATCAACAGCGTTGTCGGNNTAGACCTCGGGTGAGCCAGCGGCGATCACGACGTGACGGTTCTGATCACCGGATAAATCGATAACCGACATCGGCCCATTTGCGATTGCGATCGATGCCAGAACGAGACTTGTGATCGCGGTTGCCGCGAAAAGGGTCATCCGACGAAGCGTAGGAGTTTGCATAGAGGTGGGGCTTGGGTCGTGGAGGTGGGGCGGCAAACGGGACCGGAGGTTCATGGTAGATGGGATCCGTCACCGATTCTACAGTGCGGCCGGTTCTGTTCGGGTTTCAGACGCCAGCTCGGCCTCGAAAATCGGCGACTTGGGCAGGTCGACGAATAGCTTTCAAGTGGCAATGATAGTCCCCAATCGTGGCAGATTGCGTCTTGAAGCAAATCAGATTTCGGTGAACAACATGAACGAGTCGAGTGAAGCGGGATCGGAACCGCTGTGGAAGCCGATCGATCGAAATGAGCGTCGTGTATTGGGTGTTTTGGTTGAGAAAGCCAAAACGACACCGGAAAATTATCCGTTGTCGCTCGCATCTTTGGTCGCCGGATCGAACCAGAAGTCCAATCGCGCGCCGCAGATGCAATTGGACGAAGACGATGTCACACTGGCTCTGGACAAGTTGCGAGCCGTGGGTGCAGTACGTGAAGTGCAAGGCAGCGGTCGGGTGTCGAAGTTTCGTCATGCCGCCTATGAGTGGCTTGGTGTCGATTCAGCAGGATCGGCGATCATGACGGAGTTGCTTTTGCGTGGCCCCCAAACGATGGGCGAATTACGAGCCAGGGCGTCGCGGATGCATGATTTCCCAGATCTCGATATGGTTGCAGACACGCTCAAGGCCTTGCAACAAAGTGGCCTTGTTCAAGCGTTATCTCCTCCGGGCCGAGGACAAACGTTCGCACACTGTTTGTACACACCAGACGAGCAACGCTACTTGGCTCAGAAGGTGCTTGCGAACCTGCCCGACGACGAACCCGCGACCGCATCGTCGTCATCAGCGCCACGTCATTCTGTGGCGAAACTTGACGACGATTTGGTCGAGCAATTGCAGCAACGGATCGAAACGATGGAAGCAGAAATTGAAGAATTGAAACGACGACTTGATCGCATCGAGTCTTAGCGTCTTCTAAACAATCACACGCGCCGTTGGTCGCTGTCGTGCAGGGCGCTAAAGTACAGTCCGCCGTTGACGTGAACATGTTCCACGTGCCGAAGTTGTTGGCGAACCGCTCGCATAATGTCTCGGCGACTGATTTGCCCACACAGTCGCCCGTGGGAGTCGATTACCGGCAAACGACGACAGGATGAATCGAGGAAAGTTTGCGCGATGCAAAGCAAATCAGTGTCTTCGTCGATCGTTGGTGGCGTGGTATCAACAAACGCCATCAAGGAAGTGGATGGCAGTTCGTCATAAACGGCATCGACGATAAAGCTGATGCTGGAGCGTTCCGAAAAGATTCCTAAGAATTGCCCATCTCGATCTACAACCGGTGCACCGCTGATGCGATGCCTTAACAAAACATCGATGGCATCCAGCGTGTCCATTTCTGGTGACAAAGTGATAAGATTGCGGACCATCATGTCTCGCGCCGTGACAGGTGTGGGCAACATAACTGACGCCTCGCTGAACGGGAAAAAGATAAGAAACAGCGGCACCCGGAAAGGGCTCATCAGTCGGTCGCCAAATCAATCTGCATCGCCAGAAACCGACCTTGATTCGTCTTGCCGCAGGTTACATGGTGGCGGTTCAGACGATCACAGGTCAATCAAAATCTGATAATTTTTCTTTTTTACCACAAACGGGTGGAACGCCAGTCGCTCGACCGCATGCCGGTCGGATACAATCGCGGCGTCCCCGATCAAGCCTTTGGCAAGTTGATTAGGTTACCTTATGGTGGTCATTCTTTCTTTTAGCATCGGTTTTGCGGTGGCATACCGAAACGAGTGGGCATCGGGTAGACTATGGAAGTTTAATTATTGCAGACAAACAGCCTCAGCCAATCGATTGGGGCGATCGGTTGCTGAGGCGGTAACTGAAGAAGATTAACACAATCGAATGTTTCTAATTGGACGTTGGTTTTAAATGGCAGGCCCGAAAAACGTACTCGGAACAGAATTAATCACTTGCGGCACAGATCCGATGACCGGATTTTATCGCGACGGTTGTTGTCACACTGGGGCATCAGACGTTGGGGTTCACGTGGTTTGCGCCGTGATGACAGATGATTTTCTGAAGTTTAGTCGCTCGCGTGGCAACGATTTATCGACACCCAATCCGGCTTATCAGTTTCCTGGTTTGAAATCGGGCGATCGGTGGTGTTTGTGCGCCGGTCGATGGAAAGAAGCCTATGACGCAGGCATGGCTCCGGGGGTTGTATTAGAAGCGACTCACGTTTCGGCGCTGGAGTTTGCGAGCTTGGAAGAGTTGTCCAAGCATGCATTGAACGATTGATTTGCAAACTCCAAGATTGCGAAATTGTCCGCTCTTGTCGCTACTTGATTGCCACCATCCGTTCACGATCACGAACGCCCAGCAAATAGAGGATTGCATCGAGTCCTAGATTCGACACCGCGTGTCCTGCTTCTTGTCGAACGATCGGCTTGGCGTGAAATGCGATCCCCAGGCCGGCTCGGTTCAGCATCGGAAGGTCGTTGGC
>DNWZ01000563.1 GCA_003506095.1 Planctomycetaceae bacterium
GTCGCGGTCAATCGCACGGCCAAGCGGTTGGAATGGTCAACACGGGCAGCGACAACTTGGTGCGACCAAGCGTTGGGGCTTGGGTCAGTTACGGACTGGGAACCGAAAACAGCGACTTGCCCAGCTATGTCGCGATCAGTCCGGCCAGTTCGCACGGCGGTCCACGAAATTATGGGTCGGCGTTTTTACCGGCGATCCATCAGGCGACCGTCGTCGGTGCGAACGGGAAACTCGGCAGCGGAAAGATCGCCGATTTGCTGCCTCCCAATGTTAAATCTGAAAAACCAGGCGAATTGGCGGTTGATCGCAATCAGATTGATTTGCTGCAACGCTTGAACGCCGAGCACCTGCGGCGCAGCGGCCCCGACGCACAAATCGAAGGTGCAATTGAATCTTATGAGCTCGCGTTTCGCATGCAGCGGACGGCACCAGACGTTTTGCGAATCGAAGACGAGCCGGAACATGTTCAGAACATGTACGGAATTGGCGAAAAGGAAACCGATAACTTTGGTCGGCAATGTTTGCTGGCACGCCGGATGGCCGAAGCGGGTGTGCGATTCATCCAAGTTTCCAGCGGCAACGTCTGGGACCAACACGGCGGTTTGCGTGCCGGGCACGCAAAGAATGCGATGGCGACCGACAAACCGATTGCCGGGTTGATTGGCGACTTGAAGCAGCGTGGCATGCTGGACGATACGTTGATCGTGTGGGGCGGCGAGTTCGGGCGGACCCCGATCGTGCAGGGCAACGACGGACGCGATCACAATCCGCACGGTTTTACGATGGTGATGGCTGGTGGTGGTTCTCGCAGCGGTTACGCCCACGGCGAAACAGACGAGTTCGGATACTATGCCGCAGTCGATCGTGTTCACATGCACGACCTGCATGCCACGATGTTGCACCTGTTGGGTCTGGACCACCAACGCCTTACTTACCACTATGCCGGTCGTGACTTCCGACTGACCGATGTCTATGGAAAGGTCGTCGACCAATTGATCGCGAAGGCCTGATTGAAAACGAAATCACTCGCTGCGTGCCCGCATAAACATTATCCTCTATGGTAACCGATAGATCGCATAGGTTGCATTCTTCGCCGTGCCATCGCTTGGATAAACCCTCACCAATGGCAACGAATCACCCATGATGCGACGATCCACCACCATCAATCTGGCTCCGTACTGATCTCGAAACCGATTCAATTCGTCATAGCGAATCGTTACGCGTACCGTTCCGAGTCGACGCGGATAGATGTCAAAAAAACGCCTGTACCAGTCCACTAAAGAATCGGCGTCCTGAGGGACATCCTTCCAATTGACGACTTCCGCACGTTGAGCGAACCATTTAAACGTTTGCTGGTGACGCGGTGTGATAAAGATTTCGTCATCAGGAAACGTTTGATCAATCCAATTGCAAACGTTCTGCCAATCAAGAAACGCATCTCGCTGGCTTTCGTAAGACTCCATTCGTCCCGCAGTAATCACATCGAATCGCGCCGATACCGGGATGCCGCGTCGCAGGTTATCGATGAATGAATGCGAAAAAAGCGATAGCCCAAGTATCGAAACGATTGTGGCCAGCGCAAATCGAGTTCTTCTAAAGGGTGCGACCAATTTTTGATGACTTGCCTGTTGATCATAACAACATGTGGCCGTTCTCAGCATCGCTGCAACACCCAAGCCGAGTGTGATTGGCATAATGGCATCAGTCGATCGGAACCAGTAATACCGCAGAAAACGTGCGGCCAATTCTTTCGCCCAGTAGTCCAGCAGGCCAACACCGAGCCCGACGATTGCGATTGCCAAACATCCGATCGCCAACCACACCAGTGGCTTCATACGAACATCACGCCGATAGGGCCAAACGATCAAAAACGTCACGATGACTAATCCCGCGTGTCGCACATACCACAACGTCGGAAACGATGTGGGCAACAGGTGATGCGACAACCTTGCATACGTATAAATCTTCGCCGCAGCAACCGACTGGGCCGGATCGGTCGCCGCAGACATTTGCAACCCCGGAACTAATCCGATTAATGAGATCGCACCACCAAGAGCCAGCGGAATAACTTGGCTGCGAGGCCTCGCGTCGCCTCGTCCGACAATCCAATACGCAAACATTGCCGCGATTACCGTCCACCCACCAACCAGAACATGAAAAGCGCTGGCCAACCCCAACAGCGGCCAGACTCGCCCCCATCGGCCTTGTGCCATCTCCGACATCGCGAACAGTACCAGTCCATAAGCCGGCACCTTTGCCTCGATCCCGCCGACTACCCATTCGCCCGCAAAGTTAAACCACTCGATCCCCGCGATCCAAACCATGGCGACCAACACGCACGCAAAGTCTCGGTCGGTCACCGCGCGACAAACCGCCCGCAACCCGACCGCCAGCAGAATCCATGCCGCCGCTCTGGCGATCCATGCACTAGTATTGAGTGAGACAAGTTGGATTAAGGCACCGACGGTTGCGTGAAAGAGGATATGAGGTTTATCCGAAGATACAAAAAGGTCATTACCGCACCACTGAGGTTGCCAGAAATTCTTCGCCAAGACCAAATAATGTGATTCATTGATGCTGGGCGATGGGTCACCGGCGTAAACGAAGAAGACGCCAATGACCAACAGCACCTCACAAATCGCGGTCCAGCGCGATGGCCGTTGATCTTTCGATCCATCAATGCTCATCAAAACAACTTCCACTACACTCGTATTTTTCTGGTTCACCAAGGGGCAAAAACATCCAATTGCACTTGGGCACGTGACTGGCAAGCAGGAAATGCATCAACATCTTGCCCCATGTTTTGCCACGCCCGCCCAGTGTCCGATGTTGCCAACGATCGAGGGCTCTATCGACCGGGCTACGCACCCGGTTGACTCCTGCGGTGCCCCGATTGTAACGCAGACCGCCCCGCGAGACGCGGGTGGGTATCTCGCCGACTTCATATCGATTTTTTTGCAGAACTGCTCACGGCGAACTCACTGCAGTGACGCACCAACACGCCTGTCGTTGTTCGACAAGCGAGCGCGTCGATGAAGCAAGCGACTGTTGCGTCGTCGCGACGAGTTGGCGGTTGGGAGACGGCGATCCCTAACGGCTTTGCTGCAGGCTGCGACAGACACCGTGAAGCCGTATTATAATGATTCATTACGAGTCAACGCAAACTTCGAGGTTTGAATCAAAATGACCGCGATCTTCTACCTCATCCGATCAACACTTCGACGCATCAGCCTTCTTCTAATCAGTGCGGCCTTGTCTGCGATTCCCACCAACGCGCGTGCGGTATGCGGTTTCGATGGTGCCGCCTCCGAACAGATCCGCCGGGTGGAGGATCGTGAGGCATTGCGAGCACTGGCTGTGGGCGTCTCCCTAAAAGGCAGTTGCGCCGTTTGCCATCTCGTCGAGTTTGGCGGACCGCGAAACGAGTATGGCAACGCGATCAATATGCTGCTGAGGCTCAACTACGACGTACGCAATGATCTTGCACGACAACGGGAGGCGGCACTGCGGGTGAAGGATGTCCCGGCGAATCCGTCATTGGCCAATTCGCCAACGTTCGGTGAACTGTTCCAGCAGGGCAGGTTTCCGGCCAGTTCCCTGGCGCGACAGGATCTCCCGCTTCCGGAAGCCGCTGACACGGTTTCTGAGAACACGGTTTCCAGCGATAGGGTATCCGAGAATGTGACGCTACAGCAGGCCCGCGAGTTGGTTCAAACCGTTGAGGCGGAATCACGGTTTGGCATCCTGCAACTCAGCAGAACCGACGAGATCACTCCGGCGGTTGCCGAGGCGTTAGCCGAGTTCCGCGGAGAGATGTTGATCCTGGGGCTGAAGTCGCTCTCGCCCGAAATCGCTACTGAGCTTGCCAAAAGCCAGGCCGCGACTGTCTGGCTGCACTCGGTGACTTCCGTATTGCCCGAGGCTGGTGAGACGATCGCGATGCTGCCCGGTCATTTATTTCTGACCGGTTTGACCGAACTCGATTCAGTGCCGCTGGCCGAGAAACTTGCCGCCCAGCCCGGTGCCCTGTCGTTTCCTTATCTGAAATCCATCTCGCCTGAGATTGCTGCGGCGCTGGCCAAGAACCAGCGAAGTCTGACGCTTGCCGGCTTGTCCGATTTATCGCTCGATGTCCAAGAGAAGCTGGCTGAGACCATCGGCGTTCTCTCGCTGCCGAACTTGACGTCGCTCGACTCATTACCGCTGGCAAAGAAACTCGCCTCCAGCACTGTGCTGCTGCCTAAAGTCCCGCAGTTATCGTCTGAACAGATGGTGGCGTTGCTTGATGCAAAGGGGCAAGGAAGTTTCTTCGGCGGTGTCTACTTATCGCTCGACGCGGTAACACCAGAAATTGCTGATGTTCTGGCCGCGAACCGAGGTTCCATTAACCTGACATTGACCGGCAACGGGCCCCTTCCCGACACGGTCTTGAGAACGTTATTGGGGGCCCGGTTGAGACTCACGTTGCAAGATTTTGAAGAGCTCAATGCAGGCCAGGTCCGAATTGTGGCCGAAAAATTGGGCGACAAGCCACTTCGTCCCGGGGTGGTTGATAACGCTGTATTAAGGCTGCCGAACCTAAAGCGACTCGACTCGGCGCTGCTTGCGGAAACGCTTGGCAAAGCCACCTCGTTTAGCTTTCCTGGTGTCACGGAGATCTCGCCGGAGGCCGCCGCAGCGTTGGGCGCCCTGCCGGATGGCGAGGCCATCGGCCCGGAAATGAAGAAAATCGTAGTGCCAAGCGGCTCACTGTCTTTCCCAAGTCTGCAAGAACTGTCGCCTGAAACGGCGCTGCTGTTGCTGAATAAGCGTTGGGCGTCGATTTCGCTGCCGGCGCTTCAGGATGTCTCGCTAGAAACCGTCCGTCGCATGGCAGATCAAACATCTCGCTTGACATTGGGCTTCACCTCGCTGCCCACGGAATTCGCCGGCGCGTTCGCGGATATTCGGACGTTTCAGCCAATGGCCGGCGACGCCATCACGTTTCCGTACTTGAACGACCTCTCCCCAGAAGCCGCTCGGATT
>DNWZ01000608.1 GCA_003506095.1 Planctomycetaceae bacterium
AGTAGCACACTCCTTAAATACAAGCTCCACGGCGATAGAGAACTGTTTGACCGGGCCTATGGCTACGTCGAGCAATACTACTAATGCGAAGCGAAGTCGCGTGAATCAATGTTGAAAATCGACAGAAAAACCGAACGCTTTTCATTGCTGGACACACCCACACTGGCAGATGTGTCGATCACGGAGCGTTACGATTTGCAGGAGTTTATATGTAATAGTCCCGACGCATTTTTCAGTGAGATTGGGCTGAAACTGTTTCTGCTCGGAAAAGAGATTGAACCGTCACCAAATGTCCAGGATCGCATCGACATATTGGCAATAGACAAAGAAGGACGCTGCGTCGTAATCGAATTAAAGCGAGGCAATAATAAGCTTCATATGTTGCAGGCAATATCCTATACAGGAATGATCTCGCAATGGACGCCGGATGATTTGCTTCGATTGCTAGACGAAAACGAACAGGAGCCTCTCGTAGAGTTTTTGGAAGTTGATCGCGACGACATCAATCGGGAGCAACGGATTGTTTTGGTTGCTGAGGCTTACGACTATGCATTGCTAATCGGAGCCGAATGGTTAAGCGAGAAATTTGGCGTCGACATCACCTGTTGTCGAATCGCAGTGGCAAAGGACGGATCGACAAATTCCGAGTACCTCGTCTGCTCGAACGTTTATCCTGCCCCCGAGCTTGTCAAAGAATCTGTTGCACGCGGCAGGAAGCATACGGTCACGAGCGAGGTGCAATGGCCTGACTGGAAAACAGCACTGGCGGGTGTCGCAAATTCAGCCGTCTCGTTGTATTTTGAGCAAGAGGTCTCTGCGAACCGAGAATCTTATCTTCGAAAGCGGATTCTCCGGTATCGAGTCGGAGGCAAACGCCGATGGTTTTTGGCTGCTCGAAACAAAAATGCTTATCTTTGGCAACAAGGCCGCTTTGAAGGTGACGTTGAGTTCTGGCAGAAGGGGCTAAGTAGGCCAGGCGACGTGAAACCGGTGAAGAGTGGTCAATGTTTGCGACTGTTTTTGTACACAACTGACGATTTTCAGTTTTTCCACAATGCGGCAAGTGGCCAACTGCAGGCCACCGAATGGCTCGATACCACTGACGATGGCATTGATGAAGGGGTGAATGGTGATGATTGAATATAACCAAACAAGAAATAAAAACACGGGTGGGCTGTTGCCAATCTCGGACGGACTGCCGATAGCCACACCCATCGGCACTGCAGAACAAACAATGCAAAACATATGACATTTCGCAAAGGCAAGTACTTACCGCTGGCCTATCCAACGACAAGCGATGGCTTGTAACAGAGAAGTTAGATTTTTCGCTACCGCAACACACAGAACAGATATCGATGTTTACCTGGCGACCAATCCTTTCAGAAATCGTTCACAAGCTGCCCGATTTTCAGTTCACGAACGCTTCATTAGTTGAACTGATGGTTCGGATGAAACGAGATGGGCTGAAGGTATCGCCCTACCTTGACCAAGATGCAGAGGGCGGCGAGTTTCAGCTTGAAGAGTTAGATCCTTTTACGTTTTTGGCAATATTCAATCGCGGCGTTACCGTGTCGAACAAGATTGCACTGTTGGACTTCTTAAAACAGGAGTGGGCATTAACGGCTCAATTGCCCAAGGACTTTGCTGGCTTGCCGCTCGTTAACTCCCAGCAGAGCTGGTTCATGCCATACAAGTTTCAACGAGAGCCGCATCATGTGCCGAAACTTTGGAACTTTTTTGTTCATGTGTTGAATTTGCCGGAAGATGAAAACCTTAGTGTCGAGCTTTTTGATGAGTGTAAGGCGCTACGAGGCATTGGGATTGCTAACTTAACTATGGGCATGTTTTGGACTCGCCCAGAACGATGGCTTTCATTCGACAAAAAGAACGCTGCACTAATCAAGCAGAGCGGTGTAATTCTAAAACCGACAGATGGAGCTGGTTATGTCGAGTGGCTGAATGCTGCAAAATCTACGATTAAAGTCCCTAATTGGGAATTTTCCCATAGCGCACACTTGGATAGCCAAAATGGTCTTGAAGTCGAACCACCCGACGATAATGGCAACGGCAGCGGGATCGCAGCGCCGTTCAATCGGCTTTTCACAGACGAGACCCACGCGAATCAAATACTCGACTACTTTCGAGACATGGTCGGATTCCTCGGTGCCGAGCGCAACGATCCCTGTCTTGTGATTAGCTTTTCCGATCGAGGTAAAACTGGCGGACAATTAAGAATTACATACGCGCGATGGGCATTGTTTTGTTTTCGAAATAGAAAACACGACACGAGTGTTCAAATTTTGGTTTCAGAAAATAGCAATGCAGCGAAAACGCTGGAACGATCTTATACATTTCGCCACACTGAAACTAAAGAGCAATATATTCTCGGTTGGGTATCGCTCGATTGGTTTAAAGAGAACTATGAGTCGCTAACTCCAGAACTTGAAAAAACTGCTGGGAGGGTCGCAGAGATCTTTAGCGAATGGGAAGCCAGTCCGTATTCTGACAGCCATTTGAATTTGCTATTCGATGTGATTGTTGATCCGCGTGCACGAAAGCGGGCCTTGAGGACTGGACTAGCAGAGCGGGCCCAGAGCGAGATAGCGTACTGGCTTTTTGCCCCGGGTGAGAAGGCGTCATTATGGGACGAATCTTTTCAGAACGGAATAGCTCCAATTGGTTGGGATGAGGTTGGTGATTTAGAAAGCTATCCAACCTACGAGGATTTCTGCCAAAAAATTAAGGAGACTTATCCTGCGAAATCCCCTAAATCTGTGGCTAATATGCTTTGGAACTTTTCGTACAGCATGAAACCTGGTGACGTAGTCTTCGCCAAGCGGGGCATTCATAAGATCTGTGGTTGGGGAATTGTCAGTGGGGACTACTTCTTCGATGACTCCCGTGGTTTCTTCAAGCATGTGCTGCCGGTAGATTGGAAATGTAAAGACGAACTTACGGTTCCTGATGGAGTTCATTTGCCACAACAAACACTCACGAGCATGTCGAGCAAGCCTGAGTTTATTGATATCGTCTCAAACTTTTACACCGATGTGCCAGGCTTGAGCGAAGATGACTTGGAGCCGATTGAGCCTAAATCAATTGAGTACAGCAAGCATCATGCTCTCAAAGATTTATTTATGCCTGAGCAAAAGCTTGACCGCATTATAAAGCAACTTAAGCGTAAAAAAAATGTCATCCTGCAAGGTCCGCCCGGCACTGGAAAGACGTTTGTGGCCAGGAGGATAGCATACCTGCTAATGGGTGAGGCAGATCCGTCACGAGCGCCGATTATTCAGTTTCATCAATCGACTACGTACGAAGACTTTGTCCAGGGCTACCGACCAGACCGTAACGGCGGTTTTGCTTTGAAAAACGGTGCCTTTTACGAGTACTGTCAGCTCGCTCGGAGCCAGCCAGACCGGTCGTTTGTTTTCATAATTGATGAAATCAACCGCGGTAACTTGTCCAAGATATTTGGCGATTTATTTATGCTAATCGAGCACGATAAGCGAGGAGGTGATTTCGCAGTTCCACTCACATACGCGAAGGAGCTGAAGGACACCTTCAGTGTTCCGTCAAACCTGTTTCTTATTGGCACGATGAACACCGCAGATCGGTCTCTTTCAATGGTGGACTATGCATTTCGGAGACGTTTTTCTTTTGAATCACTTCAGCCTGAGTTTGGTTCAGCTGAGTTCGCAGCGGTATTAATCGCGAGCGGAGCTTCCGCTGACATTGTTGCCGCGGTACGATCGCGAATGGCCAAGTTAAACGCAATGATCAAACAAGATTCCTCGATCCTCGGTAGCGGATATCAAATCGGGCACAGCTTCTTTGTACCAACGCCTGGGCAGGCAGCTGATGCAAACTGGCTTCTAGAGGTTATTGAATGTGAAATCTTGCCACTTTTGGAGGAATATTGGTGTGACGCTCCCGAAGAGCTTGCCACGGCAAGTCGTATAGCGAGAGGCGAATCTTAAATTGACCACGGCGATTCCAATTGAGAATATTTATTACTTGCTTGCGTACGCGTGGGATTTTTTTCAAGAAACCGACGAAATCGCAGTCGGTGCGAGTAATTGTCCTGACATTCATAACCTACTTGCAACTGTGCTGGTCAACGGCGTCCGTACCCTTCATAGGCGCGGAATTGACAAAGGTTATTGCCATACCGTTGAGATGACGCCACGCCTAAGAGGGCGAATAGACGTTATAGCGAGCTACCGACGTCTATCGCACTTGTCGGGAACGATGATGTGCGAGTTTGACGAGTTGACAACAGATACGCTGCCTAACAGGATAATCAAATCGACTTTCCGTCTGCTACAGATCCCCAGCAGTCCACTTACAAAACAAAATCGCGTTCAAGTCCGATTAGCAGTCGATCAGTTCCATGGCATTTCGGAGATTCCGTTGTCACGTCGTACATTTGCACGTGTTCAACTCCATAGAAACAACAGGCATTACCGTCTCTTGTTGAGTATCTGTCGCCTCATCGTCGAGTGTTTCTTGCCTGATGAGAATCAAGACGGTCGGCGTTTTCGTGATCTACTGGACAACGAAATGCTAATGAACCGAATATTTGAGAAGTTTGTCCGCAACTTTGCTCGTCGCCACTGTGAGGATGCAAAGGTCGGTGTCTCACATATTAAGTGGCACGGCGAATGGGATGATGAATTTGATTCACTTTTACCAACAATGAAGACTGACGTCACCTTGGAACGATCTGATAGAACAACGATTCTAGATTGCAAATACTACAAAGAGGCATTGGTCGCATCTTTCGAGAAGGCTCGAGTGCGCTCCGAACATTTGTACCAATTAAACGCCTACTTGCAGAACTCAAGCATTCGTGAGCCGGCCAAGGTCTTCGATGGTGTTTTGCTTTATCCGTCCGTCAACGCACACAAGTTGCACGCGACATTTAAGCTGCTGGGTAATAATGTTAACGTTGAAACTATCAATTTGGATCAGCCCTGGCAAGTTATTGAATCAGAGCTAAAAGTAATTCTCGGTTGATCTTTTAGTTCAGGTTTTTATTCGATTCATCCATTTTTTTCGCTGCTTATCCCAATTGGTACTTTTTGCAACGCTTCTCAAATCGCGTTCGGTGGTCAAGTATCTGTCAATCTTCGGCGTAAGAAACAATATTTCTTCCTGAATATCCGGGGCCAGCAAATTCAGATCCATGATCTGCGTCAGCCTCGCGCGGCTCACATGGCCAACCCGCGCCAATTCAGCTTGATCCGACACCTGCCCCGATTTGATCAAGTGGTCCAGTTTGATCGCAAGGGCCATCATTTTGGTGATGCGGGGCAGTCGTTCGGGCACCGCTGCCGCTGGTATATTGCTTGCTTCGCTTATCTTTTTGGCTGACCGTTTTCCCGTTTTGAAGTCCAGCTTGTGTTTTGCTGTTAGCATGATGCGGCTTCCTCTTTACTTTGCTGTTCCTGGCTAAACATTCTGATACCAAGCGGGTGATACGTGATCGACAGCTCCTTGGCGTGGCCGTCGTAATGGATGGTCTCGACGATTTGGTTGATCGCCTTGGCACGCTCCGCTGGCGTGAACGCTTTCCAGACCTCCTCGAATCGACCGAGTGCGTCACGAACGTCGGTGTCGCTGATTTCCAGGCTCGAAACCGCTGCCATTTCGTCGACGACCTCAGCCAGGCATCGTTCCTGCTCGCGAATCTGGTCTTGGATGTCGGCATATTGCGAATCGGTCGCCCCAGCGGCGATCGCTTGGTTCAGTCGTTCGTAGTCGCCCAGAATCGCCCGTTCTATCGCGTTCTTTTCTTTCTTGAGGCGTTCGACGCTGGTCTGCGTTTGGGTACGCGTCTGGGCCAACGTGTCGCGAATCACGCCCGGATCCTGACCGACCAGCCGGATCTGGCCGACCACAAAATCCTCGATCTCAGCGGCCGGCAGCGATGGCGAAGGACAGCTCGACCACCCTTGTTTCTGGGCCCGGTGGCAGACGTAGTAGCGATACAGCTTTGAGCCCTTTTTCGTGTAGGTGTGGCTCATACCGCAGTCGCAGGCGGCGCAACGAAGCATCCCCTGAAGCAATGCGTTGTGCTTGCAGCGGTTCATGTCTTTCTTGGCTCTGCTATTTTGCTCGAGCAGTTCCTGCACACGGTCAAACACGTCTTGCTTGATGATTGCTTCCTGCAGGCCCGGAAGCAGTTGGCCATCGAAGTCGATCTTACCGATGTAAGTCGAATTGGTTAGTACCGCCGTGACTTTGTTCTTGTTGAACTGGCCGCCACCGATCTCGGTGCCTTTTTTGGTGGTCCACTCCTTCATTTGCCAGCCACGTTCGTTAAGCACCCGGGCGACCTGGAGCGTCGACTTCAGATCCAGGTACAGATCGAAAATCTCTCGGACTCGCTGGGCTTCAAGCGGATCAACGACCAGCTTTGTTTTAACAACGTCGTAGCCAAGAATCGGTTTTCCACCGACCCAGCGGCCCTTGCGTCGCGCCGCTCGCATTTTGTCGCGAGTTCGTTCGCTGATCATGTCGCGTTCGAACTGCGCGAATGACAACAGCACATTTAGCGTCAGTCGTCCCATCGACGAGGCGGTATTGAAGGACTGCGTCACGCTAACGAATGTGACTTGTCGGCGGTCGAAGATCTCGATGATCCTGGCAAAGTCGAGCAGGCTGCGGCTGAGGCGGTCGACCTTATAAACGACCACACAGTCTATCTTGCCGGCCTCGATGTCAGCCAGCAA
>DNWZ01000327.1 GCA_003506095.1 Planctomycetaceae bacterium
TCGATTCGGGCAACCAAGTTTCGCTCAGCGACGTCAGCGCGATTCCCGTGTGGTTGGATGAACCGGTCGAAACTGCGGATTCGCTCGAATCACTCGCTCGCACAGGGTTATTACAACTTTTGCGAGGCAACGAGTCGATCGAATTATCACTCCGCGAAGCGATGGATTTCCGTCGAGCCGAAGTTGGGGCGCTGGCAGCACGGACGATGTTGTTGCTCGGGCGTCACGACGTTTACTTCGGTGCCGAAGGTATTTTCAGCCAAGCAAAACAGCGCATCTATTGGCCAGATCACTTTGCAGCCATGGTGCGAACAATCGATCGAGGCCCTGAATCGGCGGCAGCGGTTCGTCAATCGATTATGCAAATGGACGGGGCACAGGCTGGCGAGATCTATCGTTTGTTGTGGCTGTTTTCCAATGAGCAGTTGGCGGCCGGTGCGGATGCGGCGTTGGTGAAAGAACTGGATGATTCAAACACGACAATCCGAGTACTGGCAGCAGAAAACCTGCGCCTGATCACGGGCAATCTATTGAATTATCGAGCTGAGACAGAAACGCCCGCTCGTCGCGCCACCGACATCAAAAAGTGGGAAGTCAAGTTGCGCAAAGGGGAGATTCGCTGGACAAACATCGCCGCCCCCACACCCCAAACCGCCGCGCCGGTGGTCACCGAAGCGGCGGGGGAACCTTAACGCGATTACAGCCTCGGTTTCTCAGGCTTTGTCGGCGATTGCCAAGGCGCGACACCACGGACTTTCAACTCACGGCGAAAGACTTTGCCGTCGGTTGTTGTCGCATACAACACGTTCATTTCTGGGCCGGCGAACACGACATTGGTGGCGACGCTGTTGCCGGGCAGTGGAATGATGCCATGGCAACGGCCGGGTTGATCGAAAACTTGGACGCCCATCTTTGTGGCCAAGTAGAGAAAACCGTTATCGGTCATCGTCGCGCCGTCAGCACCGGTTAATGTTTCATCGACCGGCGCGTGGACGTGATGATAAGGTTGCCCGTTGACCAGTTTGCCATCGTCGCCGATCAAATAAGACCATACATACATTCCACGCGAATCGGAAACTAATAAGAATCGGTTGTCTGGCGTGGTGATCAATCCGTTGGGCGAATCGATTCCGTCGCCATCGATTTTTGCTGCCGCGACGATCGCATCGCCGCCAGCAGTCGAAACCATCATGATGCGACTGTTGCGTGGTTCAGTGATATAAACCCAGCCGCCAGCAACCGCTAAATCGTTGCAGGCAATCTCGTTGGCCAAGACCGTCTGATTTCCTTTCCCATCGACTTTGACAATCTGTTGCTTGCGACTGAGCGTTGCGTACAAATTACCTTCTGCATCGAACATCAGACCGCTTGCACCGGGCATGTCCTTCATAAACAACGAAGGTTTTGTCCCCTCTGTGATCTTCCAAATCTCACCACCAGGTACATTTGTAAAGTAGACGTCGCCAGATGGTGAAATCGCCGGGCCTTCGGCAAATTGATGGCCTTCGCTGATCAGTTCCCAAGTTTTTCCTGGTACCAAGACATTTGCCAAACCATGTCGTTCGGAAATTTTTGGCTCGATTACTTGATCTGCGTCTTTCCATAACCAACGCATCGCATCCGGAAAAATCGCGGCGCCATGTTTGCTGTTGTGCCCACCGTCACCCCAAACGTGGTTGACGTCGTATCCGGCATATTGAAAGGCGGACAACATCGCTTGATTAGCGACCCACCAATCGCCGCCATAAATATTCAAATCGGCGCTGCCATCTTGTAAGAAAACCTTGATCGGCTTGGGTTCCGTCTTGCGAATCAGTGTCGGGTAAACATCGCCGCCGCGCAGACCAACATACGTTCCGATCGTGCTGAACACGCGTCGGAATTGGTCCGGTCGATGCCAAGCGACGCCAAAAGCCGCAATCGCTCCGCTGCTGGCCCCGCCGATCGCTCGCAGGTTCGGATCTTCGGTGATCGAAAAATCCTTCGACACTTCGGGCAGGATCTCTTCGACTAAGAATCTTGCGTATCGATCGCTGACCGCGTCATATTCCAGGCTGCGATTGAAACGATCTTGCGCCGCATCACTACCCGACGGTGTGACTCCGGGGTTGATGAACACTCCGATGGTGACAGGCATCTCGCCCGCATGGATCAAGTTATCCAATACGGTTGGCACACGCCATGCACCGTTTCGATTGGCATATCCACCGCCATCTTGAAACACCATCAATGCGGCTGGTTTGGACGGATCGTATTGTTTGGGGATATAAACTTGGTATTCGCGCCGAGTGCCTGGATAAATGCGACTTTTGTCCCAGGTGTACGATTTCAGTTCNNCATCGGGTTTGACTTGCGAATCGGGGCCGAGCTTATAATCGTCGGCCGCTCGGGTGACGTTTGCGAAAGTGAAGAAGGCGCTGCAAAGCAAGGATGCAATCAAAGTCAAGGTTTTCAAGTTGGTCAACTTTGTCAATCGAACGAGACGCGGCGTTTGCGGACAAGTTTGCATACGGCCAGGAGAAGGTGTGAAACGGGGGGGGTTTTTCATGGCGACAAGCAGAGATCG
>DNWZ01000087.1 GCA_003506095.1 Planctomycetaceae bacterium
TGATCAAAAGCCGGTATTGCCGATTGGATAAGATCGCCAGTCTTTATAATCAAAATGCCACCATTCATATTCATAGACCGAAAAATCTTCCGCTTCCATCGTCCGCCTCAGCAAGTTTCGATACCATCGCTGGCGAGACGTTCCGCCGGGATACAGGGGAAATGAACGCGGGGAAAACTCGTCGTAGCCGGCGACCATTTCGATCGGCTGGCCAGTCGCCAGATCGTATAACGTCAAGTCGACCGCGCAACCGCGATTGTGTCGCGAGCCGTTTGCCGGATTCGCCACAAAATCTTTCATCTCACCAGGCGTCGCGTCCCAAAACATTTTGGTAACAAACCAAGGTCGATACGCGTCGTGAATCAACAAGCCCAACCCGCGAGATTTCAATTTCGCTGACGCACGCGCGACCGCTTCGGCTGCCGGGCGCTGCATCAATGCCTTCGATTCGTTGTAGAACACCGAACCGGTGAAATTGTCGGTCGTCGCGTATCGAATGTCCAAGCGGATCGTCGGATCGATCGCGTTTAATTCGACCAAGTCTGCGGCGCGGAAGTCGCCGGTTTCGATGGGCGGTGTTGCGGCGATCGCTGAGGCCCGCAATTCTTCAATCGGTTTGACTGGCTTGATCTTAAACGTCTCGCCATTACGCGTCCCGACTTCACGACGATCAAACGCGACTTCAGCGGCGATCACACGAGTCGCATTTCCATTTTCGTCACGAACGAACTTCAGCCCCTCGTCATGATAGAGCCCATAATCGGGAAATCGAAACGTGTTTTCATCCACTTCGGTCAACGGATAATCATAAAACCATTCGATCAAGGCGTGCAGTTGACCGTTGTGCTCGCGAATGTAAAGCGTATTGTGATCCCAGCCGTACTCGCCGATCAGGCCATTCCATCGGGAAGGGCATTCCGCTGGCGGTTCATCCGCGATTCGCTCGTAAACCACATCGTCGACTTTGATTTTGTTTGGATCGACCAGAGTGATCTCTGTGCCGAAGCTGATCACATCGTCAACCAAAAGTGTGCCGTCATCCGTCGCCGCTCGCAATTGATGCTGGAACGTTCCCAGAAGGATCCAAAGGTTGTCGGCGTCGCGAAAGATTTGCACCAAACGTTTGGTCTTTGGATCGCGATAATCACCGATCAATTGCGACGCGCGCTGAGGCGATATCTTGGTTGTCGTTCGATACTGCGGCAGCGGCTTCCCGTCTTGCGCTGCGATCATCAGTCGCAACGCGTACTGCGCCAGTCGGCCGACGACACCGTTGCTGCCATCGAGCGAGGATGCCGCCATCACGCCTAATCGCCGCTGTGGCAATGCTTCGAACTGGGTAGAAAAACCATAAACCGCTCCCCCGTGCCCGATCTTAGTCATATCGTCAAACTTGCGAACGGAAAATCCAAGTCCGAATCCCTGTTCTTTGCCAGTGGAGTCGACAATCGGTGTCGTCATTTCCACTAATGAATTGAGCGATAAGATTTCGTCGTCGGCACTGCGTTGGTCATCCAACAACCAGATCATAAACTTTGATAGATCGTTGACTGACGAATAAAGATTGCCGGCTGGACCGGTGCCCAGCAGAAACGGTGGTGCCTGCATCCGGCGGCCGTCATAAGTCCACATCCAACCGGTTGCTAATTTCGGTTGTACCTCCGGGCTGACAATAAAACTGCTGGCCGTCATTCCCAGCGGCCGAAAAATTTTCTGATTCACATAATCGGGATGCGACATACCGGTTTGACTTTCCAACGCCGCCCCCACGACTGCGATCGCCGCATTGGAATACTTTGTTTTCGTTCCAGGCCGAAGCACCAATGCCGTATCGTTCAGGCTAGCGATCGTGTCGGCCAGTGACGGTTGCGACGGATCGAAGTAGTTTCCCACCGGCGACTCGCGCACCAATCCGGATTGGTGAGCCATCATTTGGCGCAGCGTCACAGGGGTATCGAACGGGTTTTGTGGTTGGAATCCGGCGACGTATTGCGTAACAGGTGCGTCCAGGTCGATCGTTCCTTCGTCGACGCACTGCATCACCGCGATGTCGGTGAACAGCTTGGATACTGATCCGACGCGATAGACCGTGTCGGCTGTCGCAGGCGTTTTTTTTTGGGCGTCCTGAAACCCGAATCCGTCGGCCCAGACGACTTCATCGCCACTGACGACCGAAATCGAAAACGCGGGCAAGCGTTTTTGTTCGACTTCGCCGACGATTGCGGCTCGCAAACGGGGGATAACCTCGTCCAGCGGCACAGCGGCCTCGCTCCCGGCCGTTTTATCGCCCTCCGCAGCTTCGGACCGAGTCGCCACCAGTGTCACCGCAGCCCACGAAAACCAAATGGCCGCGAACACGACCGGCGAAAATTGGGCGAACCTGGGCGAAAGCGTCTTTATCCCAGATAATCGACGAAACCTACGAAAGAATTGCATTTCGGATCACCATCGAGGGCAATGCGGCTGTCTTTGGGGGCGATGCCACCAGTCGAGAAAACACGGTATTGCGTCGCATTATGCCAGCAAACGCCGGATGAAGTGGCTGCGCAGCGGAAAAGCTGGCGCGATTGTCGCCACTGCAACGGGCAAGTCACCGGCGACGCATAGCGTTGGAGCGGGTCTGTTGGTATCGTTTTAGGGCCGAAAGGACAAATAAGTGTCGATTTTTGCGGCGCCGATCGTCAGGCCATTTCGCCGTCGCGATCAGACGCCAGCC
>DNWZ01000103.1 GCA_003506095.1 Planctomycetaceae bacterium
CCTGGAGCCAACGCCAACCGATGATCGCCTTCCTACCCATCAGCATCGATCTGCTTGCACTTCGTGAACTTGTACAGCAAAAACTATGCGACATCGGCATGTTGGAAATCGATCAGTTTCCCATGACGGAACGCAAAGTGATCAAGGGTGGACAAACGTGCGGCGTCTACTTTTGTCTGCACGGCCCACGTAGTGTAAAGCTGACTGCCATCGCAGACTTTGAACGAAAAAGTCTGATTTGCTATGGCAGCGATGGCACCCGTACGGCAGAAGAAGCTCTCCCACAGTAGGGGCTATCGAAATGGGTCTTCTAAGTCATCGATTCCGAGCGATTCGATAGGGACTTCCAAACGGTCGTTCGGCGAACCGTTCAATCCTGGTGGTTTATCACCCAGTTCCAATTGCCGATCGGGGATTCGGCTTGTGGTTCGAACCTGTATTTTACCGGCAACCACATCGATCACTTCGACTGCTGAACCTTGGTCGATCACTCCGCCAATGCTGATTGCATCGAGCCGAACTCCAGCGATGTCGATCACGCCGCTTGGCAAAAGATCCATCTTCGCCACGCCGACTTTTCCGATCAAGCGACGCCTTAGCTGTTCTTGCTCGTCGCGCCGATTGGCTGACTCTTCAGGATCCACGTTTAAGATCTTGCGTCCCAGCGGAGTCCGTGGCCAAAGTCGCAATCCAACCGATATTACTATCGGCGCTACGATGGAGACAATGATCACGATGCCACCACCCGCTTCGAAGCTGTGCAGAAAACCAATAATGATCGCGCCGGCCAAAGCGGCCGCTGCGGCAGCGCCCAACAGGCCGCCGCTTGGAATGAACAACTCCAACAGCAGCAATAAAAAGAACAGCAATAGCAGACCACCTGATTGGATCAATGTCATCTTGTTGCGTTCCTTCAATCCAGTGGCGCGACGACCACACGATTTCCCAATACTTGAATGACTTGCACCGACTGCCCCGTGGCGACGGGGCTGCCATCGGTCACCACTTGAACCAGTTCATCGCCAAAACGGACGCGGCCAGCGGGCATCAATGGCGTCGTCGCCTGACCGATTTGTCCTTCAAGGTACTCGAAATCAGCGAGCCGTTCGGAGCGGTCCAACAGCAGATCGTCGGGCACTTCTAAAGCCAAGTCTCGCATAAAACGCGTTTGAGGCAAAAACACTTTTAAGATTGCCAATCCCGCCATCACAGCAGCAATGCTGGCCAAGACTAACCAAAGGTTCTGAGTCAATTGTTCGTACTGATAGGCATTCCGCGGAATTACAAATGTCTGGCTGGTCAATACAACACCCAATACTAACAAGCACAGCCCACCGATGCCAAAAACACCCACCCCCGGAACGATGAAAATCTCAATACCAATGCAAATTACACCTAAGACGAATGCAAGGACTTCAAGCCACTCGGCGGTTCCATTCAGAAATTGCATCCAAAAATAGAGTGAAAAGCAGAGCATGGAAACAAAACCCGGGATACTCAATCCGGGCGCGCCAACTTCCACCGACAGCAGCAACAAACCGAGCAATAACAGGAAAACCGAAACGCCGGTCAGGCTGCCAAACCACTCGACAAAATGGACGATTCCGCGCGAGGACAGCGGTGTGGGGACGTCTGCTAAACCGACTAAAGTCGCGACTTCTTTGATGGTCGCCGCTTGCCCCTCGGCCAATCCGAGTTCGATCGCTTCGGTCGCCGACAGACCATTCTTCAAATTGATCGCTTCACCAGGTTGCCACTGCCCTGAGTTGTCACCCTCGGAATCGATGTCCTGTTGCGTGGCATAACGAACTTCGCCAGTGCGACGATTCATATAACGACGTACTTCCAATGTTGGGTCAAGCAATCCACGAATTAATGCCGCCGGACGCGAAACGTCCTTGGCAATCCGCTCGATCGCTTCATCCAAAACTGCAAGGTCTTCGCGGTTGACCATCACAGCCCCCGGACCGCCCAATCGCGAGTTAGGATTCAAATAGAGCGGGCGGCAGGCGACCGCGACCAATGCAGCGTCGGCCAGCGTTTGCCCTGACGCATATCCGACCGTGCGACGAATCGGTGGCTGTACTGATGAGAGAGTTCCTGCGAGCTGGACACTACCGTTAAGGCTGCCGCCGGGGCTGTCGATGGTCACCATCCATAGATTGACGTCGCCACTTTCGGCGCTGTTGATCAGATTCAATTCCCATCGTCGGACACGATCCGCACTGATTACTCCGTTGATCTCCAGCAATGTTCCAACCGTTGCGCCGGTCAACATGCCATCGTTGACTGACCGCAGTTCAGCAAGCTCCAGCGAGGCGCGGGCACGATCGAGAGTCGGGACGATTTGGCTTGCGATTCGTGCGTCACGCATTTTGTCCGCAGTCAAAATCAGCGGTTCGCCGGCGGCGGCCCAAACGTCTTCTCGCCACCCTTCGCCACCACGACGCAATTCTTCTAACTGGGCGCCCAATGCGAAACGGCGTTTCCCGTCCAAAGTCGTCGCTTGGACCAGTTCAACCGATGGACGCACAAACGCCTCAGCGACTTCCGCAGGAAAGACGGCTCGACGGGCTGCGATCGTTCGATAGCTGACCACAACCGTTTCATCGCCATCGTTGCCACGTTCCAGAAACACCGCATCGCCGATCGAAGCCGTTGGTCCAACCAACAGTGCATCGCAAGCCGTAATCGGCAACACGGCGTGGCCGCGGACAATAGAATCGACATAAGCGACCAAGCGTAGCGATCGATAATCTGGGTTCGAAAATGCACGAGCCAGTCGCAAGGCGTTCTCAAATTGTGTGGCTGATCCGTCGCCAGCATCCGCTCTTGCGCCTGCCGAACCTGCCGACATGAAATGCAAAATCACATCGCGGCGCACACCATCTGCGGCCTGCTGGTCCGGTTGGCCAGCAACCACAGACAGTTGGTCCAGCACCCGATCAACCGCCGCCGTATTCAGCGGCAGCGAGACATCAACCTTCCAGCCCACTCGAGCTCGATTCCCAGCCTTGGGTTCTGCGTCTTCAAACGTCGCGTCCTGCGAGTAGGCCGCCGAAGCAAAGCCCAATGAGACGGCGCCTAATAAAATCGCAACAATCGCTAAACGCAAAAACGGGACAACGATCGGAGCATGTGCAGAAGTAATACGAATGCACTGCAGCGTCTGAACAACGCATGAGTGTCCGATCGTAAGACTACCAACGGCTGGAAAGGACATCGGCTTTGGAACGCTTGCGGTGATCAACGGTGAAAAACCTTATTGAACTATCTTACCGCATCGAGCAGGTCGGGAAGCAACAGCCCCCCCAGTTTGCCTGCAACTTGCCGGTTAACTCGGCAGCGGTACGTTGTCAGGCAGATTGCCAACCCGTGGGCGGCGCTTTTTCCTGGTCTTTTCTGGGATCAAGCTCCGCATCGCTTCCAGTTTGCCAAAACAAAGCAAGCGGTCGCCGGGCTCCAAATGCCGTTTCAGCCTCGGATTGGGGATTACGGTCGTGCCGCGGTACAAAGTCAATACGTTGATATCCAGTTCTGGCAAACCGGATTCATCAATCGTTTTGCCGACATACTCGCTGCCAGCGGGGATGTGAATTTCGGTCACCCCGTATCCGCGGCTGACCGTTAATCTTTGGCGAATGTCAACTTCGGGGAAATCGACCTGAGCGGCCAAATAATCGATGATCGCCCCAGCAATGTCCAATCGCGTCGCTGCTTCGATCCCTTCCAGGCCTGGCGACGAATTGACTTCCATCACCTGTGGCCCATCAGCGGCTTCCAACATATCGACGCCTGCGACTCGCAAGCCCATGATCTGGGCGCTGCGCACCGCCGCATCCTGATACGCGTCGTCCAAATCGATCGCTTCGGTCGTTCCGCCGCGATGCACATTGCTGCGGAACTCTTGCCCCTGAGCCGTTCGTCGCATTGCCGCCACGACTCGATCGCCGATCACAAACGCGCGAATGTCGCGACCGCGACTTTCCGACACAAATTTTTGTACCAGCACGTTTTGCCGAGTGCTATGCAATGTTTCGATGATCGCTTCGGCTACTTTTACGCTATCGGCAAGAATAACCCCAACGCCTTGCGTCCCTTCCAACAACTTAATGATCACCGGAGCGCCGCCGACACGCTGGATCGCCGGCAAAACATCCGACTTATTGCGCACGAAAGTTGTCTGTGGCATCCCGATCTGATGCCGGCTGAGGATTTGCATGCAGCGCAGTTTGTCACGCGAATTGCCGATCCCCGTCGAACTGTTCGCCGTGAATACGTCCATCTGCTCGAATTGGCGAACGACTGCGGTTCCGAAATACGTGATCGATGCACCGATCCTAGGCAGAATCGCATCGTAAGAACTGATCACCTTGCCTTGGAAATATAAGTCAGGCGTCCCGGCTTCCAGGTCGATCGAAAACTTTAAAGTATTGAGCACTTTGGCGAAGTGCCCTCGCTGTTTTGCCGCGTCCAACAAACGCCTGGAGCTGTAGCATTTTGGGCTGCAAGAAAGAATGGCCAGTTTCAAAGTTTATTGACCCGATGATGAAGTTAAAGGTTCCGTCCGTCCGTCCAACATGACAAGCTGACGAGAAAATCATTCCACAGCCGCATGGATACGGCAAACTAAAATCACACAATGTTTTTATCTATGGCTTCCGCTTAGCCTTTCTGACTGGTCGTCCGCCAAAATACGACCTGCCCGAATCGACTAAGAAACGTCCCCGCATCGCCTCGCGACCGATCAGCA
>DNWZ01000289.1 GCA_003506095.1 Planctomycetaceae bacterium
CGAGTGACACTCGCAGCATCGCCGAAATCCAGGACTTGGCGCTGTTCCGCGTGCGTCCGATGTTTTCAAGTCTGCCTGGTGTTTCGGCACCGCCACCTTTCGGCGGAAGCGCACGTTCGATCGTGATCACCGTTGATCCCAAGAAGCTGCAATCCTACAGCATGTCCCCGGACGAAGTGATCATTGCCTTGACCAAGGGGAACACACTTAGTCCGTCAGGCAACATACCGATAGGAGACTCGTACCCAATCGTTCCGGTCAACTCGGTGGTAAAAGACCCGCAGCAGCTCGGCGCGATTCCGGTTCGCACCGGCAAGAGTCCGGTTTATATTCGCGACTTGGGAACGATCGCAGACTCGGCCGATGCGCCAGCAGGTTATGCACTCGTCAACGGTCGGCGTGCCGTTTACATCTTGGCGACCAAGCGAGCGGAGGCTTCCACGCTCAGCGTCATCAATAATATCAAAGAAGCTCTGCCGAAGATGAAGGACGCCTTGGGCGCGGACGGCGAAGGGATCGACGTTCGCTTCGAGTTTGACCAATCGCCTTATGTGACGCGGGCCGTGGGCGGTGTTGTTACCGAGGGCGTCTTGGGGGCCGTCCTGGTCGGCTTGATGATTCTGTTGTTTCTACGCGATTGGCGAAGTTCGTTAATCGTAGTGCTCAACATACCACTAGCCCTGTTTTGCTCGATACTGGCACTATGGATTACCGGGCAAACAATCAATCTTATGACGCTCGGTGGACTGGCACTGGCAATCGGTATCTTGGTTGACGAAGCCACGGTCTCGATTGAAAACATCCACTCGCATCTTCAACGTGGCGTTCCATTGGCTCGAGCCNNATGGTTCCATGGAAACGATCGTCCCGCGGCTGTTGGCGATGCTCTGTATTTTGGCGGTGTTTGTTTCATCGTTCTTCATGCAAGGAGCAGCTCGAGCATTGTTCGTCCCACTGTCATTGGCAGTGGGATTCTCGATGATCGCTTCTTATTTCCTATCGAGCACGTTTGTGCCAGTCATGTCCGTGTGGTTGCTGAAAAGCGAATCCGGCCATGACGCGAACCATCTTTCGGCATTTGATCGATTCCGTGGCTTCTACGAGAAAGCTTTATCTGGGTTGGTGACGATGCGGTGGTTAGTTGTGCCTGCCTATCTTGCGATCTGCTTGGGGCTGATTGCCTGGGTTTCACCACAGTTGGGTAGAGGTGTATTTCCGGTGGTCGACGCAGGCCAATTCCGCTTGCGAATGCGTGGACCCGATGGAACGCACATTGAGAAATCCGAGGCTCTGGCCAAACAAGCCCTGCGATTGATCGGTGAAGAGTTGGGAGAAGATAATATCGCGCTGACGCTCGGATATGTCGGAATGATCCACTCCAACTTCCCTGTGAACGCTGTTTATCAATGGTCGCGTGGCCCTGAGGAAGCGATTCTATACGTGGATTTAAAGGACGATTTGCATCTCTCGGATGAGGTCATGAAGGAGCGCGTACGCAATCGACTTGCCAAGGAGATGCCTGACGTCCGCTTCTCGTTCGAACCATCGGATATTGTCAATGAAGTGATGAGCTTCGGTTCGCCCACGCCGATTGAGGTGGTGGTGAGCGGTTCTGATTTCGCCAAGAATCGCGAGTTCGTGGAAGTGTTGCGTCAAGAACTCGCGCAAGTGCCTGCCCTGCGTGATCTTCAACTCGGTCAGTCGATGGATTATCCCACAGTTCAAGTCAACGTCGATCGTGAGAAAGCTGGCCTAGCTGGACTGATGCCGGTCGATGTTTCACGGGCACTGGTGACGGCAACATCCTCGAGTCGGTTTGTGGTTCCCAACTACTGGGCGGAACCCAAGAGTGGCGTCGCCTATCAAGTCCAAGTGGAAATCCCGCGTCCTGTCGTTCGCTCACCTTACGATGTGGAAACCATCGGTTCGATGGACCAGCTTGGGCGTATTCCACTACGCAAGACCGACGAAGGGCAAGTGCTCATTCGAGACGTCGCGTCGCTCGAACGAGGATCCATGCCCGGACAATACGATCGGTACAACATGAAACGTCAAGTCACCCTAACGGCCAACATTGCCGGGAGCGATCTTGGCTCGGTAGCGTCACTCGTTCAGAAAGCAATTACCAAAGCTGGAGCTCCGCCAACAGGAAGTACCGTTGAGCTGCGAGGTCAGATACCGCCCATGCAAGAGATGCAGTCGGGACTTTCGATTGGTCTGCTCTTGGCAATTGTCGTGGTATTTCTATTGCTGACCGCTAACTTCCAGTCGATTCGTTTGTCGCTGGTCACCGTGTCAACGATACCGGCAGTCGTGACCGGAGTCGTGCTGATGCTTTACTTCACAAATACCACTGTCAACATCCAATCGTTCATCGGCGCGATTATGGCCGTGGGCGTTGCGATGGCAAACGCCATCCTTCTGGTGACTTTCGCGGAGAAGCGACGAGCTGAAGTCAGTGACGTAAAAGATGCTGCGGTCTCTGGTGCAGGGAGTCGCTTGCGGGCCATTCTGATGACCAGCCTAGCCATGATCGCAGGTATGCTGCCGATGGCGTTGGCATTCGGAGAGTCCGGCCAGCAGAATGCACCCCTGGGACGCGCGGTTGTCGGTGGACTGATCGCTGCGACATTAGCCACACTGTTTTTATTACCCCTGTTCTTTGCGATGCTGCAGTCGAAGGCGAGTTTGAAATCGGCCTCGATGGACCCAGACGATCCCGAGAGCCGTTACTTTGCGAGCTGAGAAACCGAAGATGAACCATAGAAAACATAGTATGAATCGATTCCTGCCGACTCTATCCGTCCTTGCTTGCGCGTTTTTGATCTTGGTAGGTTGCACACCAAAAGAAACTGCTGCACCTGCTGCCGATCAAGGTGCGGCGGCCGCCAATGCGCTCGATCGCGTCACGGCAGGACCACCCGTGAAAAAGACGCTCCAGTTATTCACAGACCAGCCAGGTCGTGTGGTCGCGTTTGAGGAAGCACCGATCCTTTCCAAGCTGCCCGGCTATGTGGAGTCGGTTCATTTCGATATCGGTGACAAGGTTGCCAAAGGACAACTGCTCGTCCGAATTAACGCGCCTGAGTACAAGGATCAACTTGAACAGAAACGTGGACTGCTTGGTCAAGCCGAGGCGCAAATCAAACAAGCCGAAGCGGCCCTGGTCGCTGCGGAGGCGGCTGCCAATTCTTCGAAGGCCATGGTGTCTCAAGCAGAAGCCGGCATTGGTAGAACCGATGCCGAATACGCTCGGTGGGATTCTGAACTAAAACGGATGCAGCAATT
Source organism: Planctomycetaceae bacterium (assembly GCA_003506095.1). Classification (GTDB taxonomy): domain Bacteria; phylum Planctomycetota; class Planctomycetia; order Pirellulales; family Pirellulaceae; genus UBA6163. Next base: position 3,289 of record DNWZ01000289.1, read on the forward strand.
GGTCAGCAAAGGTTCCGTGACACCTAAATTAGCAGACGAAACGACCAGCAAGTTTCAAGCTGCCGACGCAGCACGAAAAGAAGCTCAAGCGAATATTGAATCGGCAATGGCCCGCCAGCGAGAAGCAGAAGCCAATGTGCTGACCGCAAGAGCCGATATCGACGCTGCCAAAGCCAAGTTGAACGTATCCCAGGCGGACATCGCTCAGGCAGAAACCATGTTGACCTATACCGAATTGGTCGCGCCATTCGATGGCTTCGTCACCAGCCGACATGTGGACGCCGGTCATTACGTCCAACCAGCCGGAGCCAGCAATGCCCACTCGCTGATGACGATTGCCAACGTCGCCAAGGTTCGAGTCTTTGTCAATGTTCCTGAAAGCGAGGCGGTGTGGGTGGATGCGGGTTTCGAGAACTTAGAATCTGGAGATCCAGTCACCATCCTCTCTCCTTCGCTTCCTGGTGGAAAGATTGAATCGCGAGTGACCCGCACCAGTTTGCAGCTTGATCCGCAAAGTCGGACTCTTTCGGTCGAGATCGACCTGGAGAACCAAGAACTGAAAATGCTGCCGGGTGCGTTCGTCACTGCGAAGATTCTTCTTGAACAGCGTGACAACGTCTTGACCTTGCCCATCGGTGCTGTCGTAAAAGCCGCCGAGGGGACTCATTGCTGCGTGGTGGTTGATGGCAAGATTCAGTTTCGTCCCATCGAACTCGGCCTACGCGTGGCCGATGAGGTTGAAGTAAAATCGGGCTTGGAAGGCAACGAATTGGTCGTGCTTCTGCGAGCCGCTTCATTGCAGGACGGGCAATCGATCGAAATCATAGAGAAGAAGTAAACACAAATGTTTCGTTGTCCCCCGAGCAAGGTTTAGGGTTGTGCTTGCGTGTTGAGTGACAAAGATGGCTCTAAAGATTGGCCGGGCAAGATCGTCAATCATCCTCGGAAAGCCAATCGACTATACGCTGGCGAATCTCATCGCGAATACGTCTAAACTCATCAAGCCTTTCGTAATCAGAACCTGAACACGATGCGGGGTCATCAAATGGCCAGGACTTCACATCTCCACAAAACGGCCATAGCGATGGGCAGTTTTTCTCAACGTCAGTACAGACGATGATGGCATGACCAATCGCTACCTTTCCTAAAAACTCATCAACGCCTTTCGATCGGGCACCCGCCATTGAGACCCCGACTTCTTCCATGACTTGAATCGTTAGCGGGTGAACTTCGCTCGGGGAAAGGCCTGCACTATAAGTGGAAACCGAACCCTGAC
>DNWZ01000413.1 GCA_003506095.1 Planctomycetaceae bacterium
TTGGCGCTGAGTGATTGGCCAGAGGACCACGAGGCAAAAGAGACTTTGGTTGCAGAATTTCAAAAACACATCGCGGCGCTCAAACCGTTTCAGAACGATCAGACCGGCTGCTGGCATCAAGTGATCGATCATCCCGAAAGTTATGACGAATATTCTTGTACCTGTATGATCGCATTTGCGATGGTTCGCGGTATTCGCAATGGCTGGCTGCAGAGGTCCGATTATCAAGCAAATGTTGATCGGGCATGGCGGGCGATAGAATCCCGCACCAGCCCGAGCGGCGATCTGGTCAACGTTTGTGCCGGCACGGGCAAGCAGAAAACGCTTCAAGCTTACTTCGACCGGCCATCCATCAATGGTAAGGATGATCGAGGCGGAGCGATGGGGCTGATGTTTGCGACGGAACTTATCGCCGCACAGATTCAGGCTCCGTGATCACTACCGTCCGGTTAGTCAGATGGAAAGTTTCAGGTGATAAGTGCCCCGAGGTTGCAGTCGTTCCCCAGCTTCGCGGCTTTCGGAGTCGAAAACCGATACCGACTCTAGGCCAAAAGAATGGTTACAATCGAATTTCCGACGCAATCTTACCAGATATTCTTCTGTCCCCATTCTTTTGTCGTTCAATCGCCGTTAGTGGACAGAAGATGGGTATCGCAAAATGTTCGTCGTGGGATATCAATTGTTCCTGCTCGCTGTTTAATATGCCTATCCAAGAGCGTATCATGAGGTTGTGAGCGAGGTGTCTGGCGTTCGAGCGGCCAAGTTGAAAACGCTTAGTGCATTGAATATGTGTCCCGATGCTGCTGAAAAACATTGTTTACAATTTCACGCACCCACTGCTGAGGTACATTCGGAACCATCGGCTTATCATTCGTAAGATTTTTGGAGTACGAATACCCACTGGGACTTCTGTTCAGTTCGATCCGACCACGGTTCTTTTGTCTCGGGCTGTTAGAGAGATCTGTACACCTGAGGATTCTCGGGTCTTAGAAGTCGGGGTTGGCCAGGGGGCCCTCGTTTTGTTGTCGTTGGCAAAGGATAGAAACCTACAATGCGACGGCATTGATTGCTCATCGACGCGGGTGGCCAGTTCCTTGCGAGTCGCCGAACACAACCAGATCACGATCAACTGCTGGGTCAGCGATCTGTTTTCCCAGGTGCCATGGCCGACCCAATACGACCTGATCTTCTTCAATCCGCCTTATGTTCCGACGGAAGTCGGCGAAGGTTTACGATTGACCGAGAGACTGCAAATTGACGGCGATCAGGTTTGGGATGGTGGTAAAGACGGCACTAAAGTACTTCGGGAATTCCTAAAGCAGGCGACGAAGTACACTTCGGATCGCTCACGTATCGTTTTCGGTGTACAAGAGATCTTCGTACCTGACCATGTGGTAATCAACGTAATCACCGATTGTGGATACGATTTAGTGTCCAGGATTACAAAACCATTCATCCCCAGTATGGTGTATGTGGTATCGCCAGCAGCGGCAAAAATGGATAGCCAATCTTCCTTTTAATTTACTCAAATCACCCTTCTCTACGAAAGACGGAATCAACCCATGGTCCATTTAAGATTCTTGTTCCCCATCCTTGCGTCGATCTTTATTTTGGCAGGTTGCGACGGGGCGAACCGGCCAGTGGATGGCAATCCGGTCAGCGACTCCTCTGGTGGCGGAGGTGCTGGCACGGACAAACCCTTGGAAATCACCTGGCCGGGCGGTTCGGTGACAATCGGCGACGAGGGAGTCGAAGTAAAGACCCCCAATGTCGATGTGAAAACCAAGCCGGGCGTGGGTACGGACGTTAAAGCCCCGGGCGTGAATGTCAGCACATCTGCCGGGGAGAGCGTCAAGGTGAAAACACCGACGGTCGATTTTGAAGGGCGGATCGAAAAGTAATCCGAAATCCAAAGCAACGCCAAATATCGACCGCGCGAGACGGAAAGTGCCGAATTTTGGAGGTTTTTGTGGTCGGTTTCGGTCTTGTCTCAAAACTTGAGACAATGTTACGGTTCGGACGAAAAGAATTTTTAGCTAGCTCGTCCGCTGTCCGGATTCGGGAACCAGAACCGATGGCAACGTCCAATCCTCATTTTATATCGTTGCCGACCACTTCGGCGTTGCCCATGCATGACACCGTGCTGCCGGTACGTTACGTGCCTGGCTCAACCGCCCAGTCGGCCATTGCCGCAGGCGGATCAAAAATCCCTGTTCCAAGGCCATTAAGTTCGCGGCCTGGGCGGGCTACCGTTTTGATGATGGCTAGTTTTGTTGCGGGCATGATTGTCGCTTCTGCGTCAGGTTGTCAGTGGGCCGCAAGCGGACAAAACGCTCAAGGGGCGAAGCTTTACCAGCAAGGCCAATACACCGCCGCGCTGCAGGAGTTTCAGAAAGCAATTGCGAGCGACCCGCAAAACGCTGATGGATATTACAACTTAGCCGCAACCACACATCGCCTGGGGTTGCAGCGACAAGATTCGGCGCTGATCAGCCAAGCGGAATCGCTTTACAATCAGTGTTTGGACCACGATCCCAATCACGTCGAGTGCCACCGCGGATTAGCGGTTTTGTTGGTTGACACGGGGCGACCGGATCGAGCGTTCGCGTTGATGAAGAACTGGGCGACGCAGAATCCGACGTTTGCGGAAGCTCGAATTGAACTGGCTCGATTGTACGAGGAAGCTAACGAACCTCAGACGGCTTTAAAATATTTGGAAGATGCGGTGCGGACCGATGCGAATAACTCCCGTGCCTGGTTAGCGTTGGGCCGGCTGCGTGAAAACAGTGGCGAACTGACCCAGGCGCTGCAGAATTACCAACGCAGCTACGCAGCCAATCCGATGCAACCGATGGTTTCCGAACGGATCGCCGCGATCAGTCGCCAGATTACTGCGCAATACGACGCAACGATGTCGCAGGGCGGAACCCGAATGGCTCAGCCGTTGCAGACGGGTAACACTCGGTATTGATGCATCGATCAGACGCAACGCCTCTGATTTTTTGATCGCAGTCCTGCGTGGGAGGCTTTGGTTTGTGCTGACCGACGGAGCGGTCAGCAGGTTAAACTCTTACTGACCGACGGAGCGGTCAGCGACTATTTTGCTGCAAAGGTGAAATGATCGCCTGTGTGATCGACCAGGACGGTCGAGCCGGGTGGATAGGCGCTTCGCAGCAACGATGTCGCCAGCGGGTTTTGAATCTCTCGCTGGATCACTCGCTTAAGCGGCCTCGCACCATAGGCTGGGTCGTATCCCTCATCGGCCACACGATCGATCGCCGCTTCGGTCCATTCCAACTTCAAGTCAGCAGCATCCAAACGATCGGCTAACGATTTCAGTTGCAATTGTACGATCTGGCGAATCTCGTCACGTCGCAGCGGATGGAATGTCACGACGTCGTCAATTCG
>DNWZ01000340.1 GCA_003506095.1 Planctomycetaceae bacterium
TCAGCCAGCGTTGCCGGGTCGCTGCTCTTGCCAGCGAGAACGCCTAGCCAGCGGAACAGCTTGGCGAATAGGTCGCCGAGGCCACTGAGAACATCACCTGCACCGCCAACAGCGGCCCCGTCTAGGTCGTAATCCCAAACCGCTTCAGCCACTTCTTCCGCAGTTGCACCTCCTCCACTGCCACCATCTGAGCTGTCAACAATCGTCGTCACGTTCACGACACTATCCGCAGTGTCGCTACTGCTGATCGAAATCGCCAACGCCTCGCCATTGGCCCAGCGGAACGGCAGCGTCTGAATCTCCATGCTTGCCGTCGCCGTGCCGATGTACTCGACGGCATTGTCAGCAAGCAGCCTACCGGCCAAGGTCGCCTTGACTCGGAGACCTACCGACGCACCGCCACCACGATTGCTAATCTGTAGCGTTGCGATTGCTTCGATGTTCGCACCGCCTGTCAGTGTGCTGCTAAAAACCTGAACCAGCCCGGCCCCGATGTTTTGCGAAGTGACCGTTGCGGTTGCTATCTGTGTTAGGCTTGCCATTGGTTTTCCCTCATTATGGTATTGCGGCCCCAATGGACGTGATCAGCGTTGACACTCGCGAATCGAGCAATGCCAGGTCTAGCGATTCGCCGATCGAATAAAATGCGATCCTCGCATTGGCGTGGCTTGGGAAGGTAGCACTTTGGCGGCGAAAAACGAAGACGCTCTTTGCTTCAGGAGCCTGGGACGCCGTTGAAATGACTATGCTTGTGCCGTTGTTTCGCACCACAAATTGACTAGACGAAGATCGATTCGCGCCAATCAGCCCAGCAACCGGTACGGCGTTTATTGGCGAACCGGAACTGTTTCGGTTTCTGACAAAAACGCCGTTTTGAGTACTGACGTGCAGAATGATATTTGTGCCTGTATCGCCAACACCCTCCGATCCAATTATCGCACTGGCTGTTGAGTCGTATGTCCCGACATTACTCGCCCAAATTGCGTTGTGGTTGCTGTCCTGCGGGTCAGCGTTGTTTAGTCGATTTGTATCCAGGTACTTCGTTGCCCTATCGCCTACTAGACCTGTCTCTCGGTTATAGTCTGCCGGCAAAAATAATCCGCCAGCGTTAGTTGGGGCCGTGCCAACAAGCGGCACCAATGCCCCGTTTAGCGTTCTGGCCCCAGCCAAAATACACGAAGCCTTTATCGCAGACCAAATGCCGTCTTCCTTGCATCCAACGACAAAAACATTGATTGCTGCTTTCACAAGCAATTCCAGGCCTTCGCCGTCGACGCTTTCGACCCTTTTGATATAATCTGCGGCGTCTGGATCGATCGCCGGGATTGACCCAGCGACAAACGGATTGACTAGCCTCGCGCTCACGCCAGTACCTCGCTCACTTTTGCCAGCCATGCGGCCACGCAAGCCGCACCATCGCTGCCAGCCTGCTCGGCGGTGAACCTTGCGGCATCGGCGAGCGAAATTGCGGCAGATATTTGGCCCCTTGCCGCCGCTTGTGCCTCTCGCAAAATCGCCGCCGCTTGTGCCGCGGTGGCTTCGGCTTGCGAGGCGAACAGCGGGTACTTGCGACCGCCGTCACGCTCGTAGAACTCCGCAATCTGCTCATCGCTTAGCCCCGTCGATGCAAGCAATGCCCCCAGCAGCGGAGCGTAGCTGTCCAGGTGGGTATCGACCTGCACCGACTTGGGGTTTCGCAAGTGCGACAGCATGTCGATCAGGCCGTTGCGGAAGGCGATTGGCGCTTGCCCGTTTTGAGCAATCGACACCAACAGCCCTTCCCACGCGCCATTCGTGTCATATCGTGCAAGCCCGTTTTCGCGCAGCCAGTTGACCAGCTCATCGACTGGATACGGTCCAGCCGTCTGCGGGTTAGCCGCACCAAATGCCACCAGTTCGGCAGCGGTCATATCACGCCAGCCGGGGATTGTTGTGATGTCGCTGCTCATGGCTTCTCAGTCGGCTGATGGTAATTGGTCTCGCGAAACTTGCAGCTCGCTTCGGTCTTGATCCAAACTTTAAGCAATTCCAACTCGCTCTTTCGCTGTTCGCGTTCTTCCTTGAGGTTGGTTGTAAAGTTGTTGCTAATCCGTTCCATCGTGTCGCTGTGCTGTTTGACAAGCTCTGGGATAGTCTTGGTCGTGTTGAAATACAAGTACCAAACCAGGGCGCCAACGACCCCGAGCGAACTAATCACCTGCGTAATAACGTCCGACGTAATCTGGGCCATTACTGTTGATTTCCTAGCATCATGCGAAGTGAGTTTAGACTCATGTGACCATTATGGACCCGCCATGATCCATCTGCGCGAACGTAAAAACGAACCTCGTCAAGTCCTTCCAGGTCCAGCGATCGAACCGTCCATCCTTTGTTCTTTAGCTTCGCAGCGTCGCCTTGCATCCACTGCGATGCGTATTTGCTCGACAGGTCAGCGACGATCACCACGGCCGGATTGACCGACGACACAAACAGCGATTCGGGCTGAGGCTCGGTGGTCGCAACCGGTGCGGGCTTCGGCGGTGCGACTACCGGTGCAGGCGAATTGCTCGAGGACCAGACGGCCCAAAGCAATACAACAGCGAACACGATAGGCACTCCGCCCCTGCTCATTGGCCCGCCCCAAAGATCGGCGTGCCGTCGTCCAGTGTCCGCTGCCCGCCGTCCAGTTCCGCCTCGACCTGCATCAACATTGCGATCGCCTTGGCTTTGCTCGGGTCAGCGTATGGCCCGCCCTTCTGCTCATCGCTCAGCCTCAGCCGCGTCAGCTTCAAAACGTCCTGAGGCGTCGCCGCTGCATGGCAAACGCCACCGACGCAAACTGACCGCCATTCAATCCACGCCACACGGCGCGGCCCGTTGATGATCTCGGCGTTGCCGCTGCCGTCGGGTGATAGGGTAGAGCGTAGTTCGGTTGTCATGTTATGCCGCTAGGATCGGAGTGCATCGCTCGATGCGGATCTGTTCAAACGCGATCGACTTAGATTCGACCAAGACACCGCAGCCGTTTTGACCCCAGCTTGGACCCCAAGAATTGACGATCAGGATGCCGAACCCGCCGCCAGGCAGTGCAACCGCGCGAACGGCACAAACCAGATGGCCCCACCAGTTAAGGCCCATCGTTACCGGTCGGGCGAACTTTGGATGGGTCAGGCTTGTGACCAACGCGGCGAAGTTGTTCTGTGGCAATTCGAGCGATGCAGTCACCTTGTGCCGGTTTGCCGATGCGATCACCTCGGGCGATTGCCATTGGCTCATGCCTTCTTTGTTGCCGGGCCAAACGTCATGCGCAGGCACGCCAAAATCTGCTTTGCCTTTGTAGGCTTGTTCGGCCCAGCCGCCTTGATTGCGACCGCCTTTGATTCGATACGCGACCGGAAACGGATTGAGGTTCGGCGCGACGTGCCCCGTCATCGCATAGGTCACGGTCATCGCCGTGACTGACCCAAAGGCCCAACAGTAGCCCCACGACCCCTGGTTCTGAATCGGCACTTCCATTGCCTTGCGCCAGTCGTCCGGCGTCGTTCTCGCCTCATCTGCACGCTTGATCGCGTCAGCGAACTGCGACCGCTCAAGGATCGGTCCCATCGACAAATCGACAGCCGGTCGCGATGCCGATCCAAACGGAGCGACGCGGTAGTCGCGTGGCGTCATGCCGAACGCCCGCCCCTCGTCGCGCCACTGCTCGACAAACCGGCCCGCGTTTGAGTCGTCGATGATCAGCGGGTCGGTCCCGAGGTCGCTCTGGTACGCCATCAGCCGTGAGCCCTCGAGTAAAGCGAGATAGCGACGTTGACAAACGACATTGCGACCACGCCGAACACGAAACCGGCAGCCACATCGGCCCAACTGTCGATCGAGTCAGCCAGCGATTCGATTGCGGTCTTGCTCATGGCTTGCTCCACCGAAACAACCCAACCCGCGTTTGCCACCGCCTGCCATCCCAAATCCGCACCGTGGGAAACGACGCGGCTGGCAGCTTGTCGTCGTAGATCACCGCGTAACCGTCGGATCTTGCCTTGGGCATTTCCTCAGCCATGAGTTGCTTGCACGGCCCGCACCAGCTTCGGCCGACAACGATTACCGTCGGCCCGCTGACTTCCTTTTGCGTCACCGGGTCAATAATGCGGTCGCGGATTTCGTCGATGATCGGCCGCACAATGGGCTTGACGACCTTGCGAGCGATGTTCGCAGGGCGGAACATTTGCTGCCCATCGACGACCGCCCAGATGATCAGGATGCAAACGATAGCCATGAAAAATCCTTTCATTCCTCGCCGCCGCTGTCGAACCACGACAACGCCGCATAAGTGGCAAGCGTCGCAGTAAAACCAACGCAAACCACAAGTGCCAAACCTTCCAAAGCGGTCACTGAATCCACCCCACCGCCGTCGTGACATCCTCAGGAATCGCCTCGACCCGAACCCGCCCATCCTTCGCGATCGCAATCGCTGGCGGTTCCGTCACCAGTGCCCGAATCTCTGCCCACACGCCAGTGCCCGTCAAATCGTTCTGTGCGTCCTCTTTGCGGTACTCGCCTCCTTTCGCCTTCGTGGCTTCCAGCAGCGTCAGCGAGCCCATTACGCGGCCCTGTGCGTCCGTTATCGCCTCCGGCCGGGATTGATCCTCGACCACCAGGACGAACAGCCCATCTTCGGCAATGTCGCGACCCGCGATCGCGCCGCCGCCGTGGGCCCAGAATGCGAGCGACGCCAGCAGCAACGCGACGGCTAGACGCTGACGGTCGCTCACTTAGGCTCTCGCCTCCGGTTCGAACAACCGCGCCGCCGCTTTCCTCGCCGCCGCTGCCCCTTCCTCATCGCCCGCCGCGTCTAAGTGCTGAATTAAATCGCGGGCGGAATCGACGGTCGCTAGGAACTCGTCCGTAGGTTTGCTGTCCTTCGCCGGGAATCCGCCCGCGAATGCGGTTCTTAGCTGCGGCCAGAAATAAACCCCAGCCGCGGCGATGATGCCGATCAGCGGAAGGTTGCCGCGAATCAGTTCAAGCAGGTCAACCACTGGCTTTCGCCTCCAGGGCTTTGCGGATCACGTTGACCCCGACTGAGGCGAACGCCGCAAGTGCCAACAGCGTCGCGTTTCCGCTGCCCTCCATGGCTGGCACAACGACCGTGCTGGCGTAGGTCAGTGCCGCTCCCGCTAGTGCGATCAATGCCCCGCGTCCGATGCTTTTCCAGTCCATTGTCACAGCCCCCCGAAGTGTTCGTTGATCGTTTCTGGCGAAACGCTGGCAAGCCCTTGCTGGTCCAGGAATCCGACCGCCTTGAGTGCCTGGTAGATCAGCACAATCAGTTGCACTAGCAACAGGATCGTCGCCGGGTCCAAGCCGGGCAGCCGCGACTCTAGCCGCGATGCCGCCGCCGTTTTGAGATACTGCGGGCTGGGGTCGTCATCGCTGACCTGCCTGGCAATTTCGCAGACGATCGACAGCGAATGGTCAATCATGCCATTGGTCGCGCCGCTCTTGCGGCACTCGCGAGCCTGGGCCCGCACCCTGCGGCGGTTGTTTAAGTCGGTGATCAGATCGATCAGGCCCACGGCAAACCTCGCAAAAGCGGAGAAGGGTTTGCCTGGCATCCTAGCGGGACTGTCGCGAAAACTCAGTGGTCAGTTTTCACGTTTGACGATTCCGCCACTTTTGGCAGATTTTCCACTCTCCATGACTCAATAAACCTCCGCAGGTCATCGGGGCAAATCCGCCTGAACCCGCTCAGCGGTTCAACTCGATACGGCAGCAGGCCGGCGTCGAGCCATTTCCTGACCGTGTTTCGCGAGTAGCCAGTCAGTTCCGCCGCTTCGCTTAGGTTGATCGTTTTCATGCTCCCACCTCCTGCGGCTGCCGGTGCTCGCAGAACAGCCGGTTGCCGATCGTCCAGAACAGCTTGGCGGGCTTCTTTGGCTTGGGATCGGCTGGCAACGCCACTTTCGCGGCGGCCACCGGCAT
>DNWZ01000730.1:0-3795 GCA_003506095.1 Planctomycetaceae bacterium
GGATCGATTGTATCGATATGGTGTTTTGTCACGACATCGAGTTTGTCGATATGCGACAGATTGTTGATGAGACTTTGCCGGCACTTCGCAAACAGGTTGCCGCTGGAAAAGTGAGATACATCGGCGTTAGCGGCTATCCGATGAAGATGTTCAAGTACATCTTGGATCGTACCGACATCGATGTGATTCTGACTTATAATCACTACACTTTGCAGAACGACATGGCGCTTGACTTGTTGCCGATCTGTAAAGAGAAGGGTGTAGGAATCATCAACGCGGCCCCTTTTTCAGCGCGACTGCTGTCCGATGCCGAGTTGCCGCCGTGGCATAAGGCGACGCCGCAAGTGCGTGAAATCGCAAAACAAGCGGCTGAGCATTGCAAGTCGCGAGGCAGCGACATCGCCAAGATCGCCTTGCAGTACTCTGTCTCGCACCCGGGATTCGCGTCGTGTGTCACAGGCAGTGCGAGCCCTGATCGCGTGAATCAGTGGTTGCGATGGTTAGAAGAACCGATGGACGAGACGCTGGTCGCCGAAGTCAAGCAAATCCTTAAGCCGATCCACAATTGGATCTATTGCGAAGGGCGTCCTGAGAATAATGATGTAAGCGTTTAAGCTGATTTCATAGGTCGCTGGGCCCCTCCCAACGAAAAAATTGAAGGACACCTAAGCCGTGATCGAGCGACTTGCGAACCTGATCGACATTGAAAATCGCAGTATTTTGCCCGCGCGCATTCGTGTCGCCGATACGCAAATCGCTGCGATCGAACGACTCGGCAATTCACCGGACGCCGATTTGCCGTACGCCCTGCCTGGCTTTGTCGACGCGCACGTGCATATAGAATCATCGATGCTGGTTCCGACGGAGTTCGCTCGTTTGGCGGTTGTCCATGGCACGGTCGCGACAGTGTCCGATCCGCATGAAATTGCGAATGTGTTGGGTGTCGATGGCGTCGATTTCATGATCGAGAATGGCAAGAAATCGCCGCTGAAGTTTTTCTTCGGCGCCCCATCGTGTGTCCCAGCCACATCGTTCGAAACCGCTGGCGCGACGATCGACGCTGACGATATTGCGGCGCTGCTTGCCCGAGACGAAATCGTCTATTTGGCTGAGATGATGAATTACCCTGGCGTCTTGATGAACGATCCCAGTGTCATGGCCAAAATCGCTCATGCCGCAGCGCGAGGCAAACCGGTTGATGGCCACGCGCCGGGATTGGTCGGAGAGCAGGCAGCGAAATATGCTGCGGCCGGCATCACGACCGATCATGAATGCGTTACGTTGGCCGAAGGAATCGGCAAAATTGCTGTCGGTATGAAAATCTTGATCCGCGAAGGCAGCGCCGCAAAAAACTTTGATGCCTTGTTTCCGTTGATCGAACGTTATCCTGGTTGCACGATGTTCTGCAGCGACGACAAACATCCCGACGACTTGTTGCGCGGACACATCGACGAACTAGTACGACGTGCGATTGCCGCTGGAGCGGAGTTGTTTCATGTGCTGGAGACTGCTTGCTGGACGCCGGTGAAACATTACGGGCTGGCAGTGGGATTGCTGCGAGTCGGAGAGCCTGCGGACTTTCAACTCGTCAATAACCCGTCCGAGTTTAAGAATGTCGAAACCATTATTGAAGGAAAATCGGTTTCGCAATTCGGCATCACCAACATCCGCTCTTTCGATTGTCCATCGATCAATCGGTTTGATTGCCAGCCCAAAATGCCATCGGATTTCGCGGTGCCATACCGCGGTTCGGAGGATACGAAAGCGGTTCGCGTGATTCAAGCGATCGATCGGTCGTTGGTCACCGGTGAAATCGCAGCAACATTGGACGTGGTCGATGGCAAGATTCAACCATCGCCTAAGCGTGATATTCTGAAATTGACGGTGGTCAACCGTTATCAATCGGCACNNGCCGGCAGTCGCTTTCATCAACGGTTTTGGACTGCGCAGTGGGGCGATCGCGTCAAGCGTTGGGCACGATTCTCATAATATCTTGGCGGTTGGCCATGATGACGAATCGATTTGCCGGGCGGTGAATTTGGTTATCGAAAATCGAGGCGGAATTGTGGCAATCGATGGGAAAAACGAGCTATTGTTGCCCTTGCCGATCGCAGGTCTGATGACGCAGGCAGACGGAGTGTCTGTGGCAGCGGAGTATCAGAAGATCGATAAGTTTGTCAAACATAATCTCGGAAGTCCATTGACCGCGCCGTTTACAACTTTATCGTTTATGGCGTTGCTGGTGATACCGAAATTGAAGTTAAGCGATTTGGGGCTTTTCGATAGCGAAACGTTTTCGCTTGTCTAAGCAAAGACCGATAGTCGGCGTTTGCGTGTAGTGAAGTAAAACGGAATAAGCATCCAGCCGATACCGATTAGCCCTTCGTCCTTAGCCCTTCGCGCGTCGCTTTTCCGGTGCCAATTCATCGCCCCCAAGCGCCGTTTGCAATACCTCATCGGTACTCTGTGGGTCAACCCTGCGGCACGCTTCGGTTAAGCGTTCTNNGTGCTCTGCGGATCGACCCTACGGCACGCCTGCGTCAAGTTCTCTGCCAAATCATCCAATTGATATTCCCACTCTTCCACCGTCGTTTCCAGCGGTGGGATATTTGCCATTTCATCTAATAAGAGAATCAACCTAAGCAGGTGACGAAACAGAATCCCTTCGTCTTTCTGCAATCCACGGCTAGTCACATACTTATTGAAGTCGAAATTAAACTCGCGTAATTCGCCCGCGATCCAAACCGGCCGCACGCTGACATCATGCACCGTAGGGTAATCGAACTGGAACAAACGATAGATTTTTTCACCCAAAGTCAGTGGCCACACCTTCGGTTCATCAAACATCACTCGACCGAAACCGCGATCAGTCACCTCTTCATCGTCCGACGGACCTGCCGCGCCCAGTTCTGCGGCGGACGCCAAGCCGGTTTGCAGCAACCGTGGATCGAGTCGCAATTGGGCCAGCGTCCCGGCTGGCATCTGGTCATAACGCGGCACTCGCACCGATCTCGCCACGGTACCCGGAACATCCAGCACACTTTCAAATGCTAAGATTCGCTCTTCGGGATCAGCGATCGCCAGCTGGTCCGCTAAATAAACACCATACAGCGGATGGACGCTGCGCAATTGCACCAACCATTCCAACCGCTCCGTCGGATGTGCAAACTCGGGGCAATAATCATCCAGCTCGTAGTTGCGATTCTCGTTGCTCGTTTCCGACGATTTTTCGCCTGCGGATGCTGCATCGTTATTGCCTGCGACAGATTCCTCGGTACGTTTTTGGGCCAGCAGTTCACCAAATAGCCCGACTGGCTTTTCAATCACTTTCACTTGCGATTTATTGCCTGTCCCAATCGGTTCGCTGGTCGGCGCCGATGATTTGAATTGTGGCTTGGGTTCAAGTGTCACATAACCCGAAGTCCACAATGTGATCAACATCCGATTCAAGTCGCGACGTGCTTCGTCGAGCGATTTGGGGTCGAGAAGACGTTTGCCGACCAGGTCGCGAAGCGGTTGCACTTCGGGGGCCTTCAGAAGCATATAAGCGAGCAAACGCCATGGCAGTCGGCCTCGGCTGGCGAGTTTCGCCGATGGGGCTTCGCGAAGCGTTTCGTACTGCTGCTGTGTCCAATACTGTTCTTCGGTCCGCCGCTTGGGCATCTTTTTCTTGAGCTGTTTTTTGGCTTTCATCAAGCCCGGGTCTTTGGTGTCCTCGGGAATCTGGTCATACTTCTGACGCCACTTCAAAATCTTGACATCGTCTTCGTGCGCCAGTGCATAGACATAACCATT
>DNWZ01000730.1:3835-9305 GCA_003506095.1 Planctomycetaceae bacterium
GCGGGCAGGTTGATACCGGCGGCCAGCGTTTCGGTACAGACACAAACGCTTAAAAGTTTTCGCTGGAATAACTCTTCGACCATGCGTCGATAGCGTGGCAAGACTCCAGCATGGTGAACGCCGACGCCTCGCATCAAAATCTGTTTCAACTTCGGCCCCGCACCTTCGCTCATGTCGGCCGCGTTCAAGTATTCGGCCAGTTCAGCTTGGCGAGATTTGTCGATCAACGACTTGCCTTTGAGCATTTCGGCTGTTGTCCAGCAGATCGAACGGTTAAAGCAGAAGAACAGCGCCGGGGTGCGGCGATCGATCTCGTTGCCCGCTGCGATTTTCTCGGCAAAATCACCCAGCAATTCATCCTCGACCCATTCGAACTGCAGCGGCACCTTGCGTTCGGTCCCTTGCACGAGCGTCAGTTTGCGACCATGCGCACGCTGGAGCCAAGCGGTGAACTCGATCGAATTGCCGACCGTTGCGGAAAGCAGCAATGTGCGGACGGTTGGCGGCAGCAGGCCGAGCGACAGTTCCCAGACGACGCCGCGTTCAACGTCGTTGAATGAATGGAACTCGTCCATCACGACAGCCGAAACGTTGTCGAAATCGAAGGCTTCGCGATTGAGCAAGCGGTTCAGCAGGATTTCGGCGACGACGACCAAGACCGGCGCGTTGGGATTGACGGTGCGGTTGCCGGTGACCAGGCCGACGGAGTTGGCGTCAAAACCCCAGCGGATCGCTGATTCACGCAGCTCGTCTAATTTTTGGTCGGTCAACGCGATCAGCGGCGTGGTGTAGTACATCCGCGTGCCGGTCCGCAGCGCTTCGTAGACGGCCGCTTCGGCGATCAGCGTTTTGCCCGTCCCGGTGGGGGCGCAAACGAGTACGCCTTGTTGGCTGGTGAAATAGGCCAACAAGGCTTCTTCTTGGACCGGATAGGGTGCGAACGGCAGCAGCGAAAAATACTCGCTGGCCACCTCGTCACGCGTCGGCACCGGTTCGCTCGCGCCCGCCGGTGAGGCGTGAGTCTTGTCGTGCGGGTTCATGCGTGGAAAGCCAGCCAGTGGTAACTTGTGCCAACCGCGATCGATCGACGATGATGCGATTGTGGCGTCGCAGCGCCCTGACGACAAGAATCCCTCGCCAAAACGAATCCACCAGCGGTTGAATCATGCAACAAGTGAAGATTTTTAAGAGTATCGAGAGTGAGCGTGAAGAGTTAGAAAAAGAGATCAACCGTTGGATCCGTCGCAGCGGTGCGCGGGTGATTTCGATCACGGGTAACATCAGCAATCATGGCGGCAGCGGCGGCCCGCTGAGTTCGTTTTCGGGCAGCGATATTCTGATCATGCTGCTGGTTGATGTCGACTTGCCCAAACCCTCGGCAGAGCCACCGCGTTCTTAGTCGCGGTTTTGGCCGAGTTTTTGGTGTGAGATCTAAAGCGGTTTACTGGGACGACGTCGGTTCTGAAAAGCCGACTAAAGTCGGTACACCAACGTCCTCGACATCACCCAGCCGGTTTTAAGATTCCTTGCCAAGGTACACGAAGTGTGCCTCATACTATCCGTGCAAACCGGTCAGTGGACCGTCGCCACAGTAGTCGGGGTTGCCGAAGGTTTCCATCGGATGCCCCATCCCTTCGGCAATGCTTAGCAACAGTCGATTGTGAGCAACACCTTTGTACTTCAGTGCCCGTCCCATCTGGAACCCAAGACCGCCACCCACCAAAACAAACGGAATGTTATTGAGCGTGTGCGAGTTGCCTTCGCCTAATTCATTCGTCCAAACGATCGTGGTGTGATCGAGCATCGAACCTTCGCCGCCCGGTTCTGGCGTTTCGTCAAGTCGCTTGGCCAAGTACGCGACCTGTTCACAGAACCATGTGTTGATCTTTGTCAGCTTCTCGGTCGCTTCGATGTTGCTGAACGGTTCGTGCGACAGTTCATGGTGCCCTTCTTCAACACCGATCCATCGCATCTTCGCTCCGCCGACACTGTTGGTGTATTGCAATGTCGCGATCCGATTGAAGTCCGCAGCGAACGCGTTGACCATCAAGTCGATCTGCATCTTGCTCAACTGAGGCATATTGTCGTTGTCACGACGCACTCCCTCGGTCAATTCGGGAACCGCATGCCCCATGTCTTTGGTTTCCGCGTCAGCCGAATCGGTCAACTGCTGCTCTTGCTTGATTTCCAATTCCAACTGTCGCACCATCGCGGCATGCTGTTCCAACAAGTGCCGATCTTCGGCGCTCAAATAACTTTGCACCTTTTGGAAATCGGCGTGCAATGAATCGAGCACACTCGCAACCGTCTGGCGGTTTTTCACCTGACCATACAACTTGTCGAACATTCGATACGGATTGTCGATCGGCGACACCGGTTGGTTCGGGCCGGCATAACAGAGCCGAGTCCAGGTGTCGGCTCGCTCGGGCACCATCACACCAAACTCCAACGACCCGAAACGTGTGCGGGTCGTTTCGTCAGCTTGCAGCAATCCCTTCAAATGCTGGTCCAGCGAAATCCCCTTGGCCCAACCGGCAGGCGTGTGCGAACCGCCTTGAACGTCGCCCGGGTAAAGCTCGATACCGGTCAACAAACAGGCGATCCCGCGCATGTGGCTGTCGCCATCGCCGCGAATTTTGTCGTTCACACCGTGCAAGGTCAGCGTCTTTTCGCGAAACGGTGCGAGCGGTTCGAGGCTCCGCTTGAACGATTCCAGCCGCCCCTCTTCGCTAGGCCAAAACGTATCAGGCACGACACCGTTGGGCGTAAAAATCACCACCATTCGCTTGCGACGCACCGACGTCGATGCCCAACCGAGGCTGGACAGGTTCATCAAAAACGGCAGCGTTGCGGCCGTGATCCCGGTTCGTTTGAGGAATTCGCGTCGGCTGGTGGACATCGTCAGGCCTCTTGGCGGCAGGTTTGTGATTGAGGTGGGAAAGTGGTGAGGAAGGACACGACGGTTAAGTCGATGGCGAACTGTTCGAGGGAGCATCAGCGGCGATGACCGCGATCTCGACGATCAGCTCTTTAACATTGTATCCGCTTTCTCGGAAGCTTGTCTTGAGCTGGTCCAAGCGATTTTCGCCATACGCCCCCACAGGATGTTTTACGAAATGCAGGAACATTCGGTTGATAAACGCACCGGTCACATCGTCGCTGGTCGCCAAGTAGGCGGCCAATTCACCGGCACCATTGATCGCGATTTCCTTTCCGTTACGGTCGACGTAAACCCCCGTCGCGTCGATCGGCTTATTGCGTTCCTGGTTGCGCAGGCGTCCGGTCGCGTCGTAGGCTTCCAGCGTGAAGCCGAGTCCGTTGATTCGCGTGTGGCAACTTTGGCACGATGCGGGGCTGGTCTGCAACGTCACTCGTTCACGAGTTGTCAAATCGGGATGCAGATCGGGGCTGAGCGGCGTGAACGCGTCGTTTGGTGGACGGATGTAGCGGCCCATCACGTGACGCACCAGAAAAACGCCGCGAAAAATTGGCGAACTGGTATCGCCGTATGCCATCGCGCTCATCAACAACGGATGCGTGACCACGCCAAAACGCGACTTTGAATCCGATGCGGTTCGTGAAAATCGCCCATCGGTTCCTTCGCCTGTCGGTTTCCACGATTCGCCATAAAAATCAGCGATTCTGTCCGACGTGAACGACCAATCCGCCTGAAACAGTTGACGAAAATCGCTCGTCTCGCTCCAGACGACTTCGTTCAAGAAAAGGTCCAACGAAGTTCGCAGATCAGCGACCAACGTCTCATCAAACCCTGGATACGCTTCCTGGTTCTTCGAAATGTCTTCCCAGCGAGCGAGGTCTAGCCATTCACGCAACCCTTCTGACAGCTTTGCCTTCGTGCGCGGGTCTTGAAGCATCCGCCGGGCGCGTTCGCGCACCGACTTGTCGTCGCCCAACCAACCTTTCTCGCCCGCTTCTTGCAACGATTTGTCTGGGATCGAATCCCATAAAACCAATGCCAGTCGGCTTGAGCGGCGTTGGTGTAAGGTCGCTTCGGTATCGATCGTCGGATACAGGAACCTTGGTGACTTCAAAGCCAACAACACAAACCGCCGAATCGCTTCCTCGTCGTTCGTCGTTTGCTCCAGTTGTTGATCGACGAAAACCGTTCGCAATGCCTCGTCCGCCGGTCGACGATTCGCAGCATCCAACAACTCATAACAGAATTGTTTTAACGCATCGCGACCTTTGGGCCCGTCCTTTTTCTTCTCCGCATCCTTCGAATACTTGGGCCATAGTTTTTGTACCGCAATGTCAGCAAACTCCAGCGCCGCTTCGGTCGTCGCATCAGCCCACTCGCGGCTGATCGTCGAGCCGCGCACATACCCCGCGCTGCGGTCATCCGGCGGCATCGGCGTTTGCGGCGCGAAAGCTGTCGGTGCCCAACCGGGGATCAAGTACCGACTGGGGATCGGCTCTTCGATGCCGCTGGGTGTTTTCCACGACAGGGTCAGCGAGATATCAACATTCCCTGTCTTTCGTTCGCGTTTGATCAATTCGACGCTGATCGGATACAAACGACCGCCGACCAAGTGGATCGAAGCGGAATGCTCTGCCATTTCGCCCGATGACACGTGATTGTCGAAATACTTTTCTTCTGTGTCGAGAAACTTAACGATAAACGATCCTTCGCCGCGAGCGCGAATCAAATAGACGCCAGACTGAGGAGCCAAAATCGCGCCGGACCAGTACACGGCGAACTTTTCCAACCCCATCCCTTCGCCGGGACTCGATTGTCCGTAGTCGACTTCGATATTTGGATCGACCCGGGTAAAGACTTTTTTGTCGTTCTTCCAACCGGCGTTATCAAAATAATTCGCCGTTAAACCTCGCTCTTGTTTGACTTCGCCACGTCCCATGAAATGAGCAAACAGGTCAGAAACGCTTTGGCGATATTGCTGCGCAGTCAATCGGGCCATCGCCGCGCGAGGCGGCACCAAACGCATCTGCGCCGATTCGCTGTAGAAGGCATCGAACATGTACTTCGCCGCCGCAATCGCATCCTCGCCTTTGCACGCGTCAGGTTCACCTTCGGGCATCGTTTCGTCGATCACGCGAGCTAATTCCGCAATCGACGAATCGCCAACCAGCGGCGAGTCATACGAACCAGCGACGCCTTGGCCTTTCTCACCATGGCACGAAGCACACTTGTTCGCAAAGATTTCCGCACCACGCTTCACCAGCGGGTCGGCCTCGGCTTTAACTGGCACGGCACAGGTTACGGTCAAAACGAACGCAACCATCGCTGGCCAAGAAATCACCAACACGGTTTTCGTTGGCATGAATCGTAACTCGGCATTTGGCTGGAATGGTCAGGAGTGGACCATTGATTGTAGGCAGTTTTGTCCATATTGGGAATTGTTGCGGCGGAAACAACCGATTCGCTTCTGCTAGCCTGGTTACGGACAAAAGCCGATCGCGCACGTTGGTGTACCGACTTTAGTCGGCCGGT
>DNWZ01000644.1 GCA_003506095.1 Planctomycetaceae bacterium
AACCTAAAGCCCAACGCAAGATGCAGTTCACCGAACGCTCACGTTTGGCTAACGAACGCGACGAACGGCCAACGCGAATGCAATACGATGAACTGCTCAGTCGTGTCGCAGAGCTGGACACTCTGCAAGGAAAAGTGAAAAGCCTACAACAGCGCGAGCAAGAACTTCAATTGATGGTGAACCGCTCTGACAATGTTGTCATCGAGTTTGCTTTGAAGGAAGAACGTCTGCGGCACTTGCAGCGTGAAGTCGAGATTAAGGCAAAGCATATCGACGGCTTGCAAGCTGATTTGGATCGCCTGATCGGCATGCGGCGAGACGCTGAGGCCGATAAAGAGAAGTGCCAGCAAGCGATTCAACTGCCGCTACTGGCTCGGATTGACGCCATAGAAAGCGACGAGACAAAGGATGAATCGGAATGGCTGGCGAGCATTCTGCAATCTTGTAACGATTCAGGTTTCGTGTTCCCAGAACGATTGGTCAAATCATTCCACACAGCGCTGAAGATCAACGAATGGTCTCCGCTGACGGTGCTTGCAGGCGTGTCGGGAACCGGAAAGACGCAACTTCCCAATCTCTATGCGAGATTCGGAGGCTTGAATTTTTTGAGCGAGGCAGTGCAGCCCAACTGGGATAGCCCCAGTTCGCTGGTCGGGTATTTCAACGCAATCGACAACCGTTTCGATGCGACGCCGTTGTTGCGTGCTCTTGACCAAGCCAGTCGTCCACCGGAAGACGCTTCGGGAATGAACGACCGGCTACTGCTCGTACTATTGGATGAAATGAACCTAGCTCATGTTGAACTCTACTTGAGCGACTTCCTCAGCTACTGGGAATTGAAGCGTGGGGATGACAGCGATCGGTCCATCAATCTTAGTTTAGGTGCAAATGTCGAAGAGCCTTATCGACTTCGCGTGGGTAGCAACGTGCTCTGGTGCGGCACCATGAACCAAGACGAAACGACAAAGTCTTTATCTGACAAAGTCATCGACCGAGGTGGCGTTTTGTTCTTCCCCAGGCCCCGGACATTGGCGCGTCGAGAGCGATTGGACTTGGCTTCTAGAGGTCCCGCTCTAACGCTGAGTCNNGGAAAGTGTCGTCGCTAAGCGAAGATGCGAAGAAGGAAGTTGCATTCATGCGGGATAAGGTTGAAAAAGTAAACAATGAACTTGAAAATGTTGGTCGCGCACTCGGCCATCGTGTGTGGCAAACCATCGAGGCCTACATTGCCAACCACCCGGATGTCATTAAAGCCCAGGAGGCCCACGATGCGTCAGCACGCAACGCTGCGATTCGTACGGCATTCGGTGACCAAGTTGTTATGAAAGTCATGCCGAAGCTGCGAGGCATCGAAACGGAAGGCAAAGTTGGAACTAAATGTCTTGAAAACATCAAGAGTATCTTTACTGAACCATCTTTAGGTCTCGGTTCAAATTGGTTAGAGGACTTTGACATCGCTTGCAAGTCAGGCCATGGTGTTTTCACTTGGTCAAGTGCGCGATACCTGACGCCGGAAAACGACGATGAGTAATCGCGAGTCAACGATTACATCGGCTAGCCCAATGTACGTCAGTCCCTACTCGATTGCCACCGGCGAGATCGGTGAACAACGACTTGGCCATCTTCGTGCCCGATGGCTAGCCAGGAATATGCTTTGGTCGTCGCTTCCGCACGAGCCGAGAACCGGTGATTTGAGCCCGATCAGCCTCGAAGCTTTTCTGTCCAACTATCGAGAACACGGTCAATACAACTGGACCGTTTCGGATGACCGGCTCACTCGACTGCTAAGATTTGCTTCACCCACGATTGAGCATCTCCTCGAAAATCTGAGAACAAGCATCCGTCGGTCGCACAGTGTTCGGCGTCCGCATCTGGTACGCGAACTTGACGGGCGGTGTATGGAGTGGCTCGGTCGCCAACCCGGTCGACATGTACGGGAGAAGATCGCTGTCGCACATGGATGCCTAAGCGTTGAACGCGTCTGGACGGCTGAGCTTGTCGAAAACCGCGTGCTAATCTCGCTGGCATTGAGATTGGCAAAGCTGGCCGAGTGCTACGCAGATCGTCTCGACAATGAGGAACTCTCTGAGCTTTACGCCTCCGCAGCGTCCTGGAGAACAAAGCTGCTGCGTGAAGGTGTCGATCATTTACGACTAACCGAGCCAGCTATGCCGAACAATGTGCTACTGAGCCATCGCCAGTACAGTATCGTCTGGCGAGCGTGGGAGCGTTTGCGTGGCTTCGACGAACTCTACGGACTCGATCTGGAATCCGATCCGGCAAGCGATTGGTGTGACCTCATGGTTGTTGCACTGGCTGCGCAGTTGGATCAACATCCAAATGTCCGAATGGTCCACCGAGTTGTACGGCCACCTTGCGTGTTGCGCTCTGGTGGTGCGAACACCAGTCTTCATATCGAAACCGACGAAGTACGCTTCATCCATCTTACGTCCGATGTAATACGCGATCTTGTTCTCCAAAGATGCGACCAATCGAGCTTCGTAGTGAAGGAACGCATTGGCTCAGCGTCAGAAACGCTGATCGTCCGCCAGTGGTTACGCTTCAATAAAGCATCGGTTTTCATTTCAAGTGACCAAAAGCAATGGCGTCCGATCGGACACGATCCTGCGGACGTCGATCGTGTAGCTTGCGAACTAGCGAAAAAGCTCGTGGGTTCATATCAGATTTCGCCAACGCCAACAGCAGACGTGATTTGCGGAACCGCGATCGGCTGTCAACTGTTTGCTCGCCAGCCCATGGTTCTACACGACCGACTCGACAAGCCAATTACTCTACCGCTCGCATCAGGCGTTGTTGAAGACCACTCAGAAGACGACGGAGAATCGGTGTCGTACCGATCGCAAAGCGGGAAGCACATTGTAGATCGAGCAACAAACCGTTGGCTCAGATTGGCCGATTTACTTGGCGACTCTCAAGCTGATCCCGTTGCCTTTGCGCCCGTAACCAAACGTCTCTGCGAGATTCTCCAGCAAAGTGAAGCGAGTATTTTCGCTTACGGAATGCCGGACAGCTTCAACGAGTTCAAGCAGTCACGCCTGCGAATGGCGATGGCAACATCGTTCCGCCAGCCGATTCCAGTTTGGCACAGTATTGCCCTAGCCGAAGCACTACAACATGACAGTTCGATTGAGCCGCACCAAGACGACGTACTGATCGTCGTCGACTTGCTAGGTGATCATCCCTGCCTCACCGTTTTAACTCGTGCGGAAGATGCTTGGGAACATCACCCGCCGATCTTTGACGAACGAAGCTTCGTGTGTGGAGATCGAAGGCTCGTTCACAATGCGTTGAGCAGCAACGCGGGAAGTCGCGAAATAGATAGAGATATAATTGACGAAATCCTGTCGCACCGTAAGGACCACCGGAAGGCTTCGGCAGCCAAGCCAATGCTAGAGTCGGGCATGGTACTTGACGGTGTGGTAACACGCATCGCTGACTACTGCGTATTCGTCGACCTGGGGAAACGCCGAGCCGGGCGAATTCTGGTCCGCGATTTAGCTGATCGTTTTGTAAGGCATCCTTCCGAAATCGTTCGAGAAAACGAGCGGGTCTCGGTAAAGGTACTTGATGTCGATCATCAGAGAATGCGTTTTCGTCTCTCTAGACTCAAACTACGAGATTTGACATCCGGTATGCTGCTCAAGGGAGTTATTACTCGTGCAACTAAAGCCGGGCGGTTTGTCGATGTTGGCATAGGAACCGAGGGGCTGCTACATGAGGATAGGCAGTCAAGCAAAACGTTTCAGCTTAATCAAGAATTACCGGTGAAGGTTGAACACGTCGATCTCAAGAACAAGCGTTTCACTTTGACGCTTCACCAGGAATTTGTCGTCCCGACCCGTTTCCTGAAGCTTGCAGGTATGGGAGTTACCGACTTAACCGAAGAGTGCAAGCGGGTCGGGGATTGCGCATCTGAAAACGTACAAGGTTTGGCGCAGAGCTTGGACGAACTTTGCTCGTCGGCAAGGGTTCGTGATTTGGTGCGATCAATCACGCATCGTCGAAAGCTCAGATCAGTGTCAGTGGTTCTCGCTAGCCATTGCTACCCCAACCGCATGCACAAGCAAATTATTCAGCCAGTGCTGCAGTGGGCAGAGAGCCTTCGTTGCGAGCGGCTCCTGCCAACCATCGTAAAGCTCAGACATCCTAATGATCAGATCGTCATTGGTTGCCAGCGGATCGCGAAGCGCAGTCTCGCTGACCAAGCGACCTGGTATGAATGCTTTCCACCACTCGCGTTTGAAGTGGTCAAGGATGGGCACTTCCATCATTGTGCTCTCATTGATGGTGAACGTGTAGCGCCGGCTCAATCGCGACGCCTGGCATTTCGATCTGTACGAGGCTTTACGATTCCAGCGGGTATCGCCGAGCCTCGCTTGCCCTTGCTCACCGGCGAATTCGGAGAACTGCCCTTTGGAATGGAAGCCAGGCTCTATCACAAGGCATTGCCGCTGGACACTGACTGCCCTTGCACCTTGCACCTATCTTATGACTACGAAAGAGAGAATCCTTATCGGCTGGATTTCGTGCCCGAAGATTCGCAAATCGGCTTCAGTAAAATTGCAGGTAACTGGCACCTGATTGAACCAATAGGGGCGCAACCCATTTCCTATCCCAGTAGGGATTTTTGGACAAAAAAGCTTCGCGACCAACTTGACTTTAAATGTAACAGATTCTTTCAGTTACGTCGTCGTGGATCGGATGAACACTGGCAATTCTTAGCGGAGAACCGCAATCTTATTTCTTTCGCGTTGCGGCAGCAAAAAACGCTAAACGATGCAAGCCCGACGACTCAGGGCAGACTGCGGACTATTGCCATGGAAACCAGAGACGCACTGTTGAGCAGTGAGCATGCTTTTACCCGTGAGACTGCCGCGAATCTTGCATCGATCGTTGAGTTAATTTGCGAAGATGTTGAAGATTCAAGTTTTGAGGTATTGCTACAGCGCATGATGCACATTTACCACCCTGGCCTTGCGATGTGCCTTCCTGGTAATGGACAACCGTTTCGCTTGCGTTGGATGCAGATGTTGTCTGATGCAGTTGTCGAAAAGGTCATAGGTCCGAGCAAGAGACGATCGCCTCCCCGGAGCGAACTCATTGCCCTCTCACGCGCATTGTGGCGTCGTCCAAACGCCATTTGTTTTTTTGATGAAAATGTAGCCGCAACAAACCGAATAGTGATAGCCATGCACGTCATTCTTAGAAGAATTCTTGAAGCTTCAGCATTCAACACAAGACTGCAAGATTCCTTGAGTTGCTGCCTTGAGATCGTTTTGGCAATGTGCCGGAGAACTTGTTCAGGAGGTGCAATCGAATCAGCTTTAAGCAATCCAAATTTATCGGAGTCCACGCTTGGACTGGTTAAGCGTGCCGATGAAATCGCTTTTCGTAAAGGATTTCCATGCACAACCAAGTTGCAGTTTAGTGGGCGACCACCGGAAAGTCAGATTAATGTTTCCCCTATCGCCTACAATATTGTTGCGTCACTGGGCGGGGACCAAGTCGGTGACCTGCTTGAGATCACCGATGTCGGATAAATTCAAAAACAATCAAGGGACGAGATGACGAAGCGAATACTTGTAACGTGGTATGGAATCACTGATCTCAGTGCTGCCATGGGTGTTGTAAAATCTGGTCCTGTTTTTGACGCACTTCGGCGCGGTGATTATCAGGCAGCGATTATTTTATGCTACACGGACCCAGAGAAGGTCGATGTGGATATTCAATCTGGTATCGACTTCTCGCCAGCTGATGTGCGACGCATCGCCAACTCGCAAGCTGCGCACGCATATTTCAAACGTCAATTAGAAGTCTCGCTCGCCAGCGAAAATGTCACAGTTCAATTGCGTACTTACTCTGCGAAACTGGCGCATCTCAATGATACTCAGGGAATTTTTAAGGCTGCAGCTTTCGCTCTCAAGATGGCTCGCGGCGAGTACTCTGGCAGCGGTGTTGATGTCTTCCTGAGTCCTGGTACCCCAGCCATGGCGTTCACCTGGGGAATGGCTGCGCTGGTCAACAAGCGACAGGATATACGCGCTATCGCTTCATCCGATCCTACCAAGCCGCCGGTCGTGGTTGATTTCCCGAGCGAAATGCGATCTGCCGAGGCTTGGGTCGATGCTCCGTCTGTTATCGACAACATGACCAGCTATGACATTATCTACCATTTGTTTGGCGAACAACGCATCCCGGCCGGAATCGTACTCCGGGAGTTTGATTGTAGGCACCACGTCTTCGTAACCGATCGAAAGTTTCAGTCAAAGGTAATGCGTCAGCTGTTGCAACCTAAAGGACGCAAGGAAGACTTATTCATCAACCCTTTCGACCCAAAGTCCGTAGAGGCAGCGATCGTTTCCCACGCGAGAAAACAAAGTAGTGGCACTCGTTTCGGTTTCAATCTAACTGGTGGAACGAAGCTTATGTACACGGGCGGCCTTGCTGCCGCCATGACAATAGGCGGCATTCCGTTTTATCTAGATGGACGCCACCAAACTATTGTGAGAGTCGACACGTGGGAAACGATTCCTTACAAGGGGCTTAGAGATGTCGAGGATTACTTATTGCTGTCTGGGCTGACAATTAGGGAATCTGGTAGTTGGGACTTGCTTCCGTGCCGGTCTCTAAGGCTCGCGCAAACGCGTAAGCTATGGAGCCTGCGATCGAAAATCGCTAAAATCTACAGGCAAGTTTCCGAATACAATGATGAGCCTCGTTCTTTTTCGATAAAGGCGAAGGGTGTTGAGGCGGCGTTGTCGAAAGCGATGGATGGAGTGCTGCGTTTTGATGGCTTGCAATTAGACTTTCCAAACCAAAGCGATTTCGCCAAGTATGTTTCAGGGGGATGGTTGGAAGAGTATGTTTACGATTTGATCCGCTCTTTGATTGGCACAAGCGTCTCTGATGTCAAAATTGGTGCACGCGTTCAGTGGCCCGGAACAAATCAGGATGCACAGGAGTTCGATGTACTAGCTACGAATGGCAATCGATTATTTATAGTCGAATGCAAGGCAGGTGCTGTTAAAAACGAAGATATTTATAAGCTACAACAGAACGTGCGCTCGTACGGTGGGGTCGAGGCATACGGAATACTGGCTGCTGCGTTTCCACCATCACCATCCGTTCGAAGGAGAATTGAATCGGATCGGCGTCTTGCCCTGGCGTGCGGAAACAAGCTACAGTCCGAGCTAATAGCGGCGCTGTCTGCAAAGGACTGATTATGCTTTTAGTTTAGGTGAGTTCGGTACGACGTATCATCGCACTCTGCCAATGCTAATATAGGTCTACCTATCTTGCCTGTGATGATTATGCCGGTGATAACCACATTTTCAATACACTGCACCATAACTGACTTGCCATTATTAACGATAAGTGTTTGCTACATAGTCGAGCTTATCGGACGATGAGGCTCTACTTAGAGCGGATAACCGTTGCAATTGCTACCTTCCCGGTGCGAACTTGCAAGCTACTAGCAAGGAAGCGCTCATTGGTTGCTTTGGCGTCCAATCCAGGCGATGTCGCCAGCTGACAGTTTTTCAAGCGGAACCTCGATTACTGTGCCGTCGGCTTTCTTGAGCTTCACGTTTCCCTTGTCTAGGCCCAGAAACTCGGCCTGCACTCGAAACCTACCACTGACATCTGAGAATTCTCGGAGTTCAACTTTAACCTCCGACTTTTTCTTGAGAAAAAGCGATGTCTCAGCCTCTACCACTGGCTTGTCAGCTGTATCATTCGGCGCTGGCTTTTCAAGCTCAATTAATGGCTCTTGCGGCAACGGCGGGTCTTCAGGTGTTTCAGGTAAAAGCGGAAGCTCTGCGCTTTCCGGCGCAGCCGACATTGGTTCTTCCGTGATGTCAATCGCTTCAGGCTCCATTGCGGTATTATCCATCAGCAAATCCGAATCGATGGGGGACGCCGCTTCGCCGCTTGCTTCCAAGTCGGAAAGAGGCTTATTAGCCGCTGTTACTGCTGCTGCTCCGCCAACAGCGGCAACGCTACCGATTCCAATAAATCCTGCGAGTATTGCCGATCCAATAAATGCGAAAAACAACACACCCGGAAAGCCAACAATTAAACCAGCAATTGC
>DNWZ01000193.1 GCA_003506095.1 Planctomycetaceae bacterium
ACCGAACTTTCGCTCGATTTCCAACTCCCGCTGACGACCAAGACAACGCCGGCGCCGTTGGGGTTGGGCGGTTGGTACACATTCATGATCAAAGGTTGATCATTGCGTCGGCCGTATTCGATATCGGCGACGACTTGATAGGGTGCCTTAAACCACCACCAATAGACGGATCCGACAAAAATCGCCAGAACCGCCAATAGCACCGCGACGGTTAAGAAAAACTTTTTAAGAATGGATTTGATACGCATAGGACTAAGATTCAATTTCGTTTTATCGCGCTGGGTTTGAAAAACGGGGATTCCCCTTTGACGAATATGACTGATTTACTGCTTCGTCGAACTTGGGCCGGCGCGACGTTGTTGCTGTTGCTGGTGAGCCATCGGCTGTGGATCCCATCGCCCCACTGGGGATCGTCGCCCCCTTGGGTTTTGGGCGATGGCATTTGGATTGTCGATTTTCCGCGTGTGCCGATGATTTCGCTGGCCAACGGAACGTCCTTTTGGATCGACGCCGTATCGCTAGCCGCCTTGGTCGTGTCGCTTGCGATCGTGGCGGTGCGGCGTGACAGCGCGATGTCGTGGCGTCCGATGGTGGTGATTGCGATTTCGTTTGCCACGTTATTTGTGTGCAACCAGCATCGACTGCAGCCCTGGGCGTATCAAGGTTGGTTGTATGCGATCTTGTTCGCGTGCGCTGCGCCACAGACGGCCCGCCGCTGGGTGATTTTATTGACGATCAGTATTTATGCTTATTCGGCGTTGGGCAAGTTTGATCAACAATTTTTAAAGACGGTCGGGCCGAGTCTTGTCAGTACACTGATGCCTGTTGGCGTTATCGAGGATGGCGATGTGGCAGTCGATCGATGGCGATGGTGGATCGAATCATCGGTCGTTTTGTTGCCCGTTGCGGAGCTGATGATTGCGGGGTTGCTGGCGATCACCAAGACGCGACGTGTCGGAGGGTCTGCGGCGATTGCGATGCACCTGTCGTTGATCGCGATTTTAGGGCCGCTGGGGATGGGGCATAGTGCCGCAGTCTTAGCATGGAATTTGTTTCTGGCGATTCAATCGTGGATGCTGTTTGTGAGGCGTGACGAGGCGAACGATTCGACGCAATGGCAGAGCGTTTCGGCAGGTGGTTCACGTCCGCCAGCGGTCGGTTTTGTCGCAAAAGGACTGATACTCGCCGCGATTTTATTGCCGATGCTGGAGCGATTCCCGCGTGGCGAAGTGTATGGGTATTGGGACCACTGGCTATCGTGGTCGCTGTATTCACCGCATACCAGCCGCGTGGAGCTGCAAGTGCATGAATCGGCGATTGGAATGTTGCCCAAGGTTGTTTCGCAGTACTCGCACAGCGGCGATGAGGATGACGGATGGTTGACGATTCAGGTCGATCGATGGTCACTCGCCGAGCTGGCCGTTCCGGTTTATCCTCAGGCGAGATTTCAGCTTGGTGTGGCGCACGAGATTGCTTTAAAACTTGATTCGGAAAAAGAGAGTCGTTTGAGCAAACGGGGGGCGATCCGAATCAAGATTCGTGGCGTAGCGGATCGTAGAACTGGCAGACGCGAAGAGATCTGGGCAATGGGAGCCGCGGGCATTGCGAAACAACGCAGTCGCTTTTGGCTGTTGCCGCGGTGAAAGAAATTGAAGCGGATCAGTGGCGAAATGAGTGCGAAACAACCTACCAGCAACATTCAGAAATCGGCTGAGAAGAACGGCGAACTTCGGCCGCATGGGCCTTGGCACATCAAGACGTCGGCGGTGATGTATGAGGATCCCTGGGTCAGCGTGCGACGCGATGAAGTCGTGCGGCCCGATGGTCTGGATGGCAGTTACGCGATCGTCGCGATCAAACCCGGCGTTTGCGTCGTTGCGATCGACGACGATGGGTTCGTGCATTTGACGGAAGAGTTTCATTATGCGGTCGGCCGCGTGACGATCGAGGGTGTCAGCGGCGGGATCGAGTCGGGCCACACGGCGACCGAAACGGCACATCGCGAATTGGCTGAGGAATTGGGGATTACGGCACGCCATTTGATCCATTTGGGCGTGACCGATCCGTTCACCGCCAGCGTGCATTCGCCAACCGCGTTGTTTGTCGCCACGGGGTTGGAGAGGGGAACGGCGACGCCGGAGCCGACGGAACTGATTCGACCCGTTGTGATGTCACTAGGTGATGCGGTCCAGGCGGTAGACGCAGGCCAGATTACACATGGACCGACGTGCATCATCCTGCTGCGAATGGCAATCCAGCGGGCCGCTGTGGCGAACGGTTAACCAGGAACCTGTCGCGGAATTGTCGCGGCCGGTTGCTATCTGGAGGCATTCGACTAAAACTTGGTCCGCTCGGCATCCGCTTGACGATGCCCGCCTTTCGATACCTTTTGCAGAACGAAATTCACTGTGTCAGATGTTGTCCCGATTCGAACCGCCATCCTGAGTGTCAGCGATAAACTTGGGATCGTCGATTTGGCGATGGGTTTGCGGCGTGCTGGTGTACGAATCCTCAGCACCGGTGGTACGCGAACTCACCTGCAAAGTTCCGGGATCGATGTCGAAGATGTCGCGGAATACACGGGATTTCCCGAGATGCTGGACGGTCGGCTGAAGACGTTGCATCCGAAAATCTTCGGCGGCATTCTAGCCAAACGTGATAACCTGGATCACATGGAATCGATCGATGAATATGACATCGATCC
>DNWZ01000412.1 GCA_003506095.1 Planctomycetaceae bacterium
ACCGACATCGACTTGGTGAACGACCCGATCGGCAAAGACCCCGCAGGCCAGCCGGTTTACTTGAAGGATATTTGGCCCAGCGCCGAAGAGATTCGCGAGACCGTGGCTGGGGCGATCGAACCCGAAATGTTTGTCAACCAATATGAAACGGCTGTGAAGGGCGACGCCCTTTGGAACTCGATTCCGGTGGCTGGTGGTGCCAGTTACCAATGGAATGAATCGAGCACCTATATCCAACATCCGCCGTTCTTGGATTCGCTGGGCAACGGAGTCGAACCGGAGATTCGTCCGATTCGTGGTGCACGGGTTTTGGCGCTGTTGGGCGATTCAGTCACCACCGACCACATTTCTCCTGCTGGTGCGATCAGCGGCGACAGCCCCGCGGGGCGGTTCCTCGAAGCTGCGGGTGTGCAAAAACGCGACTTCAACAGCTACGGCAGCCGTCGTGGCAACGACCGCATCATGGTTCGCGGCACCTTTGCCAACATCCGCATCCGAAACCAGATTGCTGCCGGGAAGGAAGGCGGCTGGACACGGCATCTGCCCGATGGCGAAATCATGAGCATCTACGACGCGGCGATGAAGTACATCGGCGAAGGGGTGCCATTGGTTGTGATCGCCGGAGCCGAATACGGCACCGGCAGCAGTCGCGACTGGGCCGCCAAGGGGACGATGCTGCTGGGCGTTAAAGCGGTGATCGCAGCGAGTTACGAGCGAATCCACCGTAGTAACTTAGTCGGTATGGGTGTGTTGCCGCTGCAGTTCGCTGGCGGTGAGACTTGGCAATCGCTCGGTTTGACCGGGACCGAAGTGATCGACATCGACGGCTTGGATGAAAACCTTCAACCACGCAGTTCGACGAAGGTTAAGTTCACCGACGGCGGAGGCAATGTTCGCGAGATCGAATGTTTGGTGCGAATCGACACACCGGTCGAAATGCAGTACTACCGCAACGGCGGAATCCTGCCGACAGTGCTAAGGAATATGTTGTAAGGTTTTTCAACTAAGCTTGATTGCTTAGAACCCATCCCAAAACTGATATTTGCCGGCAAGCCCGCATTAGAAAAAATCCTCGCCATCGCTAGAACGGAGGGAAAAGATGAGCGAGAAGAACAGGACAGTGGTGGCAGATTTCCGCATGCCGGAAGAGATGTGGCTTCGTGTCGACGGTCTGCTACCGAAGTTTCGAAAGTCGAAGAAGGGTGGACGGCCTCGATTAGAATGACGTCAGGTCATTGATCGCATCTGTTAAGTGCGACGAACTGGCCTACACTTGGCATGCGCGTTTATTTGCTACTGGGCTGCAGAGGTTTTGGGATAGGTTCTTAGGCCCAGATAGCTGCTGATACGAGCGACAGCACTTTGGCAGGACGCCTCTTTGCCATCACGCAAGAGACCTGGCTCAAAAACGCCCAAAACACGATTGTGGTGGTAGAGGTGCGTCCAAAGAGCCCGCCATGTTTGGCGAAAACCCGAGCAATCAGCTTCTCGCTCAAGATGTCGACAAACGGTAATCCTGTCGCACCCAAAAATCCGGCTGTGGTCTGCCGAAAAGTGAAGTTGCTCTGGGCCGCGGGATTGGCAAAAAATGCAATAAGAAAACCCTCCCTGGACTCACTGTTGTTGCAGGCAGTGACCTGGGAGGGCTTCAATACAAGATCAATCGTCCTGCGTCGGCAATTTTAAAAGAAAAAGCCGACTTACAGATAGACATATTCTGTCGCCGCTCCATGTCTAGAAGATCCAGGGAAACCCGAATCCCGTCGCTGGCCCCGGCGAAGCTTTCGATTGTTCCCTTCTTCCCGCACGATTCGAAACCACATGAAGACCTCTCGTCGGAAAGGCTCGGATCTTATCATGAATGGCGTTACCAGATCTGGACTCGGTCACCCGGGGCTAGATAAAGTTTGTCACCTGGCGCGATATTGAATGCGTCGTAGAATGCGTCCATGTTACGGACGATTCCATTGACGCGATAACGGCTTGGACTGTGTGGGTCGGTGAGCAGTCGTTTTCGTAATTCTGCATCGCGGTACAGTCGACGCCAGATCTGGCCCCAGCCAAGGAAAAAGCGTTGGTCGCCGGTTAATCCATCGATGACCGGTGGTTCTTTGCCATCGAGCGAAAGTCGGTAGGCTGCATACGCGACACTCAACCCACCAAGGTCGCCGATATTTTCGCCCAGCGTCAATTCACCATTGATCTTCATTCCTTCGATCGGTTCGTAACCACCATATTGCTCGATCAATCCACGGGCGCGTTTTTCGAACTCCGCACGATCATCTTCGGTCCACCAATTTCGCAGGTTACCGTTGCCATCGAACTTGCTGCCTTTATCATCAAATCCGTGGCTGATTTCGTGACCGATCACTGCTCCGATGCCGCCATAATTCACCGCATCATCGGCAGCGAGATTAAAGAACGGTGGTTGCAGAATCGCGGCCGGGAACACGATCTCATTCATCGTCGGGTTGTAATAGGCATTGATCGTTTGAGGCGTCATGTGCCACTCATTGCGATCGATTGGGCCGTTGAGCTTTTCCAAGTCTTGAATTGTCTCGAACTCTGAGGCGGCGATCATGTTGTCCGCTAGCGAGCCTGCGCCGATCTTCAGATCTTCGTAAGATTTCCAAACATCGGGATAACCGATCTTAGTATTGAACTTGGCCAGTTTTTCAAGGGCTTGCTTTTGCGTCCCTTTACCCATCCATGGCAAAGTTTGAATTCGCTGATCAAAAGCGAGTTTCAGGTTGTCGACCAGTTCATTCATCCGCTTCTTGGCTTCTGGTTTGAAATGTTTGTCAACATAAAGTTGGCCAACCAATTCACCTAAAACACTCCCAGTGCTGCGCACGGCGCGTTGCCAAAGGGGACGTTGTTCATCGATTCCGCTGACGGCGGTGCCGTGAAATGCAAAGCTTCGCTGTTCGAGTGCTTCGGAAAGATTGCCCGCTTGCGCATCGATAACACGGAACGCCATATATGCTTTCCAGCTTTCTAAATCGTGTGCCTTGATGATTTCGCCAAGAGCTTGGAAGTATGTCGGTTGGCGAACCACAATCGGATTGTCCTTGGGCACTCCATACGCGTCACGAAAATCTGGCCACGAAAATGGCGTTACCATCACTTGAAACTTATCACCATCGACGCGGTTATAAGTTTTTTCCGGATCGCGATTTTCTGTTTTTGTCCATTGCACTTTTGCGATCGCGGTTTCAATCTTCAGAATCGACTCGGCAAGTGCTTGGACTTTTTCAGACGCGGCGTCTGCCGTGGGATACTGAGCGGCGGTTAACATATCAGCCGCATATTTGACCAATGCTTGTTGTAGCGCCGTGTAGCGTTCTTCTTCGACCAAGTAATAATCGCGGTCGGGCAGCGACAGCCCATACTGAGTCGCATAAACGGCATATTGATCGCTCTTACGGGCATCGACAGAGACGTAAACCGCTAGCGGCGACCCGGTTCCCGTGCGTTGAAGTTCGCCCATCACACGACTGAGGCCTTGGATATCGGTGACGGCCCGAACCTTGTCCAGCATGGGTCGAATCGGCTCGATTCCGCTGGCGTTCCGCTTTTCCAAGTCGACATAGCTGCGGTAGAAGTCGCCCACTTTCTGTTCGGGCGTCCCCGGTTGCGGATCCTTCATCGCCGCAACTTGGTCGATCAAGGCGCGGACTTGTTCCTGGGTTTGGTCATCCAAAATTGCGAAAATTCCGTAATCGGCCCGATCAGCGGGGATCTTCGCCGAGTCGAGCCACTCAGCGTTGGCGTATTGATAGAAGTCATCACCGGGCCGCAATGATTTACTGATGATCGATTGATCGATACCCGAAGCTAATGCGGTTGATGCGAGCGGAGAACCTGCTGCGGATTCAGCGACTGCGGTTGCGACAGGTTCGTCCGCTGGCAGGTTCGTGCTCAGGCAGGAAACCGACACGGTCGCGATGCAGGCTGCGGTCGCGTTTCGGATCAGGCGAAGAATTTTTGGCGTCACTGAACAGCTCATTTGGGTGTCGTTGGGAAGGGAACCTCTTGTCGGACCGATTGTTTCCTTTTTTGAGCGCCGCGGCAATCAGGAAGCGTCCAAGTTGGTGATCGATCGGACAACATTTGGGAGATCGTTTTGACTAAAATGCATTTCCCACCTCAATGCTTTCCTTCCCGCCTCGCATTACGGTTTGCTTTCGATGCATCATCGCGATTTCTGCAACGCCCGCTTTCGCTTATTGCCTCTCCGCTCGTTGCCTCGAGTGCCACGCAATCCTAGCCGGTCGGCTGCGCGAGTCTTTGCACTGACGGTTGGAATGGCAATGACATGTCTGGCCAATGCGTTTGGCGATGTGAAGGTTGATCGGCTGTTTCCGCCGGCAATCACTGTGGGGGCGTCAACGGTCGTGACATCCGAAGGAAAGTTCGATGCCTGGCCAGCTCAAGTTTGGTGCGACCGCGACGATGTGACTGTGACGGCGGAGAAAGATTCCGGAAAATGGAACATCACCATTGCAGCGGACGCAGTGCCGGGGATCGCGTGGTTGCGTTTTTACGATGACACTTCGGCATCGTCGTTGATGCCACTGTTGGTTGAATCGGTTCCGATCGTTGCCGAAGTTGAACCGAACAATGACCCGGAAAAAGCGACACGAATCGATCTT
This sequence comes from Planctomycetaceae bacterium, assembly GCA_003506095.1. GTDB lineage: Bacteria > Planctomycetota > Planctomycetia > Pirellulales > Pirellulaceae > UBA6163. The sequence continues at coordinate 4,656 of DNWZ01000412.1, forward strand.
CCCACGGCGTGTTTTGGCAAGCTTGAAAAAGGCGGCGAAGTCGACTGTTTCATCTTTTCGGCAACTGCGGGACAAACCGTGGTCGCGTCAGTGATGGCAAATCGCTTGCTTAGCTCGCCGATGGATGCCGTGCTGCAACTCGTCGACCGGCGCGGCAACGTGCTGGCCCAAAACGATGATGCACGTGGGATCGATCCACAAATCGTCTTCCCGGTGCCCAAGGATGGCGAGTATGTGCTGCGTTTGTTCGCGTTTCCGCTGGTACCCAATAGCACGATCGGATTCGCTGGTGGGGCCGATTTTGTTTATCGAATCGCCGTCACCGCGGGTCCAATGCTCGACTACTCGCTACCGCTGGTCGAAGCCGCCACCGGCCATGGCGAGGATGATGTACCGAGCCTCGTTGGTTGGAATTTGCCGGAGAACGTTGCACTGAAAAAGGTGCCAAGCACCGATGTTTCGCCCACGCTTGTTTTGGCTGCGGGAGCGGTCGGTTGGTCGTCACGGCCGGTCGTTTCCCAGTTGGTCAACCCTGAAATCATTGATTTGACGCGTTTAGCAACATCCAGCCAGACCGACGAAGCGACTGCGTTGCAGCGGTTACCGGCGCTCGTTTCTGGCCAGGTTGAACGGGCGGGCCAAGTGCTGAAGTTGCGGGCTGCCGTGCCACCGGGCAAAAAACACCGCGCGACGATTTACTCCCAGTCCAGTAACTTGAAACTCGACTCGGTGATCACGGTGATCGACCTCGAAAGCGGCAAACAATTGGCTCGCAATGACGACGCATCGTCAACGGTTCGCGACGCTAGTATCGACTTTACCGCAAGCACAAAAGCAGAGCAGGCAACAGTCGAAATTCAAGTTTCAGACTTGGTCGGTGGTTTCGGGAGCGGCCGAGGATTCACGATGGCGATTTATCAAGTGGAGCCTTCGATCTCGATCGCCGTCGATGCAGGAGAATTTAAAGTGGCAGCTGGCGAATCGCTGGAGATTGCTGTGAAGATCGCCCGAGCCGATGGGTTCGATCAGCCCGTTTCGATCCAAGCCGTCGATTTGCCCAGCGGCGTGACTGCGACCGAAGTCGTGTCAGAACCCAAAGGCGACTCGTCGAAAGAAGTCAAACTGAAATTCGAAGCCGCGAAGGTTGACACCGTTTCGATGCGTCACGCCAGCATTCGAATCGTGGCGGTCTCGACTATGCCAACAGATGCTGACAAAACAGAACTTGCAACCGCGTCCTATCAGTCAAAGCCTGGCTTCAAATCGAGCAAGCTGTGGATAACCTTGACTGATGCCAAGCCGGCGAAGTGAATCGCTGCTTCGAGGCTCACCGCTGACCGACGAATCGGTCAGCGACAATCGAGCTTTCCTGGCTGTGTTAAACCGACAGAGCCGTTCCCATGGTTTGACCGGGGGCTGGCAGAGCGCTGGAGCCCATCAGGTAGGTATCGATCGCACGAGCGGCACCACGACCCTCGTTAATCGCCCAAACAACCAAACTCTGGCCACGACGGCAGTCACCGGCGGCGAACACACCCGGAATGCTGGTCGTGAAATTGCCATGCTTTGCTTCAAAGTTGCTGCGTGGATCCAGCTTCATTCCCAGCGATTCGGCCAAGTAAGACTCAGGCCCAAGGAAACCCATCGCCAACAGGATCAACTGCGCTGGCCAGTCTTTTTCCGATCCTGCCACTTCAGCCATCTTCCAGGCACCACGGTCATCTTTGGTCCATTCAACGTGAACTGTTTTAACGCCGCGCAGTTTTCCATGCTCGTCCGCTAAAAACTCTTTGGTCAACAACTGGTACTCGCGAGGATCGCGACCGAACTTGGCTTCTGCTTCTTCATGGCCGTAATCGACGCGGAAAACCCGTGGCCATTCTGGCCAAGGGTTATCCGGAGCACGATCGACAGGAGGCTTGGGCAGCAGTTCGAAGTTGACCA
>DNWZ01000586.1 GCA_003506095.1 Planctomycetaceae bacterium
TCACGTTGGTTCGCGACGGCAAGATTATTAGTGACCTGTTCGCTTAAGGCGACTGAGTGGATGGGTGGCCGAGCAAGCTAAAGCTTGGTCACCAGCGCATTGCGAACCAATGGATACGCGTTACCGATTGAGTTGTTCTATTTTGGTTTCAATCTACGGGCGGCGTTGAAGGTGCGTGCGTAGGTAGTCGATCATGGTCCACTGGATGACCAGCAATAGGACAGGGCCGACTAGCACCAAAAATTGCGTGATTCGGTCGTCATTGAGCCAGTTGTAGCCGCGTTCGCCGACCGCATTGATCAGCGCCATCGTCAGGCCTCCGTTGAGAAACAACAGAACACAAGACAAAAGGGCGGATGCCAAAATCAGCAGGCATCCCGATGTCGTCACACCGCTGATCGCGGCAGCGTTGATAGATTCCTTTTCGTTCAATACGGCCATAAGAGATCAAACGGAAAGTGAAACCAAAGGAACAGGCAAGGGAGACGAAATCAGTTCATCGGCCAGATTTGGCTCAGCACAATCGTAAATACCAGCCCTGAAACGCCCAGCACAAAAAGCAGCGGGGTCCAGCTTCGTAGCGATTCGGATTCGGTCAATCCGCCCATTTTTGCGAACACCCAAAAACCGCTGTCATNNTGTCATTCATCCAACTGCCGATCAATGAGCCGCTGCCCACGGCAGTTGCGATGTATACCGGGTTGAAGTTTGGCGTGGTTGCGGTCAGGATCGCGCCCATCATGGATGATGCAACGATCATTGCGACCGTGCTGGACCCTTGAGCGATTTTCAAAACTGCGGAAATCACAAAACCGAGCAGCAACAGGCCGATGCCTGCTCCTCCGCTCGCCTGAGCGAACATGCTTTCGATCGCCGGGCCGATTTGAGCCGCGGTCAACATCGCTCCGAACGCTCCACCGGCCGCGGTGATTAATATAATAACCCCTCCGCTCATTAGCGCCTCTTCAACATCGATCGCCAACTGCTGCAGGCTCAACCGCTTGACCCAAACCAGTGTGATCATTGATACGATCGCAGACACCAACAAGGCTAGGTTTGGATTGCTCCAAAATGCCAAATCATCCGCCAATTTTCTTGCTGGCGAATCCCACTGATGCTTAGCAATCATCTCTGGCATTAGGTCTTCCATCAAACTGCGGTTCATGCGCCGACGCTCCACCGGCTTGATCCGCAGTTGATCTTTTTTTAGCAAACTCTGAGACAATGGCGATAAGGTCACGTTTCCCCAGGCTTGGGCGTCATACCATTTGCGTTCCAGCAGCGCCCGATCCAGAGCCGCTATAAATTGCTGCCGCTGTGAATCGTCCAGGGCTTGATTGGCTTCGAGATTTGCACCGCTGAGGATTTCGCGTTGGGGTTGGGTCAGCGCCTTGCTGTTGACCAAGCGGCCTTCGGGGCTGGAGGGATCGGCGACGCTCAATCGCTGGACCAAGACGTCGATGTCCGTCAGGTCGGACGCGACGATCCGCGCTCGGTCTTCACGGTCTGCGCGAGTCATCGCCAACGTTCCGGCACCGATCAGCAAAACAGGCAAGACGACTGGCAAAACGGCCACAAGCAACGATGGCATTCGAGCTTCGTCGATCGTTTGCGGGTTTCCGGTATCGCTGGGGCCCAGCGGTCGCATCTCGATCGGCATGCGATGATCCAGATAAACCGAAAACGCCAAACCGACCAGCGCGGTGGGCGCGGCAACCAGGATTCCGACGATGATCATCAATCCAACATCGACGCCTAAATTGGCACTGACCAGCAGCGGACCTGGCGTCGGCGGAACCAGCGTGTGCGTGATCGCCCCGCCAGTCGCAATCGCCATGAGGTAACGCAAATAGTTTTTTTGGGTCTGTCGATAGAGGCTTCGGGCCAGTGGCACCAGCAGATAAAAAACCGTATCAAAAAATACGGGAATCGCCAGCAAAAATCCGCTGCCCATCAATCCGATCGATGCCTTGCTCTCGCCCGTGATCCCGACTGCCCAGCGGACGATGCGATCAGCCGAGCCGTTGTCCAGCATGCACTTGCCAATGATCGCCGCCATTGCGATGACGATCCCGATTCCGCCAGCGGAGCTGCCAAAGGCCGATACAACAGCATCGAGCCGCGACGCCGGATCACCGCCAACCATCAAGCTGATGAGGATCGCTGAGATGATCAACGCTAAAAATGCGTTCATCCGCAGGCCAATAATCATCCCCAGCACCGAGACGATACCTACGACCAACGTGATCATCGGCCAGGCGATTGCCGCCTGGGAAACAGTCTCGGTTTGAGCCAACAGCGTTTGGGCCAAAAACGGCCCAGCCGACGTCAAAAATGGCAGGATAGACATGAGCGCAAAGGATCGGCGAGAGAGGTGGCGGGCGGACAGTCGAGCCCTAGCATAACCGCTCGCCCAAACCTGTGCAGCTAACGGTTAGGAACCCACTATTGATACCGCTGCAGCACTTCGGGCAACGGGTAAGCAGTCACGTCGGATTCACCACCAGACCGCTCCAGTTCGATCAGCCTAGCGAACCCGCGCGTCACCCATTCACAACGCGAAGACACGAAACATGCGTCCAGCGTCCGGCGGTCAAACGGGCCGGTGACAGTCATCGGTGCAAAGTCCGGATGGATGATAAACTGTGCCAGCACGGGATTGCATCGCAAGTGGCGTTCGGGTGTCGTATGCAGCACTTCCGGATCGACTTCGCCGATCACGTATCGAAGGTAAAGATCGCTTTGGCTGAGCGTTTCGACATCTTTGCCACAAACTTCACACAAGTATCCTTGTTCGCACATTGCCATCGGTTACACCATCACTTTATGAACTACGCACAAACCTATCTCGCCTTAATCTTTGACTGCGACGGCACGTTGACCGACTCGATGCCGTTGCATTATGTCGCGTGGCGGCGCACGCTCGATCGCTACGGGATCGTATTTCCGGAAGATCGATTTTATGCGATGGGCGGCGTTCCGACCGATAAGATCATCGAAATCCTGAGTCACGAACAGGGCATTGTCGCCGACGTGGTCGCCGTCGCCGCGGAAAAGGAACGGGAGTTCTTGACGACAATTGGCGATGTACAGCCCAATCCGCCGGTTTGCGAAATCGCCAGACTGCATCACGGTCGCCTTCCCATGGCAGTCGCTAGCGGTGGGATTCGCAGTGTGGTGATCGATCAATTGGTGAAGATCCAAATGCACGGACACTTCGATGTGATTGTCGCCGCCGAGGATACTCAGCGGCACAAACCCGAACCTGACGTGTTCCTCGAAGCGGCCAAGCGGATGTCGGTTCCTGCCGATCGTTGCCTCGTCTTTGAAGACACCGATATCGGGGTCACAGCGGCTCGGCGAGCCGGCATGGACTTTGTCGATGTCAGGACGCTTCGTGCTCAGTCCAAACCGTAGTGTTCGACTTCGGCCCAATAATCTTCAAACGCTCCGTCCTTATGAAAGTCGGGGCTGTTGTCTAAGTCATGGCACTGCAAACAGGTGTCTTTGGCTTTCTCCAGCGGCAACCTCATCGCCATTCGCAACAGATCACGCTGATCGGCCGAAACGCCCGAACCTTCACGCTCGGCGGCTGAATGCTTAGCACCCGGGCCGTGACAATTCTCGCAACCATTGCCCATTAAATGCGAACTTTCGGCCAACGAGAGGTATCCCGATTCATAAGGAAAATAGTTTTGTGCATTCCAGCCAGTGACATGGCAACTGATACATTCTGGGTCAAAGTGTCGGGCCACATCGCCGCGCTCGCCTGGCTTTACAATGCTGTCGGTCGCATGCGAATGAGGCGTGTTTTCCCAGATCGCCAACGCCGTTGTGTGACACTCGCCACAAACTTTTGTGCCGACAAATCGGTCACCACTTGGATGTTCAATCGGTTTTAATCCCAAGCCCGGTAAGCCGATCGCCTCCAATTGATTCTGATAGGTCGCCATTAAACGTCGCATTTCGGGGGCGTCTTCGAAATCATGAGTCATGGCGACACGTGCATAGCGATACGGTTGGTCGTCATAAAGGGCCACCACGCCGGCATACATCCCTTTGTTACCTGTGACGATCATTTTTGTTTCTGTGCCGTCGATCGTTTGTGGTCGATAAAGCGGTTCACCAAAGCCGCCTGCTACGACTACGAGGTCAAACCCTTCAACGCTGCGAACCGCTTCAGCCGCAGCGGCTTCCTCACCATAAAACAGCAGGATGCGGAAATCGGCACCGGCGTTATTGATCGCCGCCAGCGAAGCCTTGATGCCTTCGACAACCGAACCGACTTCGATTTCGCCACCCGCTTCGGCCTTCAGAGATGCCGGATCGAGCGCCGATGTCACTCCGACTTTCCGACCGCCTTGGTCGATCACTTTAAACTGTGCTGTTAACGACGGATCGATCAGCGTCACGTTGGAGGATACGAACAGGCCGTTCTGAGGGTCGTCCGATGCGGCTACAGCGGCCACTAATTCGCCGACACCCAATCGCAAATCGTCCGGACCGAATCCGACCGCCCGGTATCCCATTTCTTCCAAACCGCCAGCAGTTGTTTGGAACTTGATTTCCGCTTGGCGACCGAAACGACGAACTTGGTTGCCCGCATCGATCGGCAGCACTTCCCATCCCCTATCAGAAAGTTGCCTCATGAACGTCATGCGGCGAGCCAAGCCGCCCTTTTGATTTTCCAATCCCGTGCAACCACACGGTTCGATATAGCCATACTGGTTGCCGGTTAGGACGATCGCGACCTGGGGCGAAGGCCACTTCAAATGGTCCTCGGGGCCATCGGTCTGTTCATCCGTGGCCGACTTGCCAATATCAGTCGATCCGGGCATCGTCACGGTAACGTCTTCAGGTTTGACCGCTGGTGGCATGTCGATTGTTGGCGGGGTCAGCGGTGCTTCAACCGTGGCCGACTTGCCAATATCAGTCGATCCGGGCATCGTCACGGTAACGTCTTCAGGTTTGACCGCTGGTGGTTCGCTTTTGCTACAGCCGACCGAAAGGGCGAATGCAAGCATAACGAGTGCGGTGCAGCGGTAATCGACGTCTTTTTTTGAATGAAGCACCTTCGTACCCACTTCCGGTGATGAATTGTGTCGCATGATGGAAAAAGCATCCCACCCAGAACTTTTCAGCGGCTGGCCCGAGGTCTCAGCACAGGCTGCTGTCTTGTAAAAACATAGCCGAAGGCACCAGCCGACCGAAGCATCTGGGCGATACCCGTCAATCGTGTGGTATAACCGATTCAAGGCAGCCGTGACCACGTGAAATTGGCGCGAAAATCAACCGCGTTCGTTTGTGCGCTGCTGGTTCCGCAACTGTTTCATGGTCGCAATGATTGCCTGAGACTGGACTTGGGTTGCCATCGCCAGTTTACCCTGGCTTCGCAATTGTTGTTCCTGCTGGATCAACGCGTCGACTTGTTGCCAATCGACTTCCCAGTTTCGCTGCACCGCCGCACTTTTCAAGGCAACGAGGACTTGGTCGAGCTTTTCCAACAATCGCACCGTCGGCTTTGCCGAACACGATCGATATGGCCCTGATCGATGTGCCGATGACCGGTGACCGGTTTGCGAGTTTGGCGTCCCCCACTTCATTCGTCGCCGGTATTGAACAATCGAAATCACCGTCGCGATGGTCGCCAAAATAAGAGCGACCACCATCGGCCCGATGTTGCCGCCCAGCCCCAGCATCGCTCCGGCAATCGCGCAAAAAGCTGCCGATCCGACAATTGGCCAAGGAACCGCGGCTGCGGTGGGAGAGGCAATACGCGGTGCACTTGGCGCCGCTTCATGTTCGATGACTTCGACAACGATAACGGTGATATTGTCTGGCCCGCCACGCAGGTTTGCCAAGTCGACCAAAATTCTCGCCGCCAATTCGGGCGAAAGGCACGACAACAGGGGGCCAATTTCGTCATCCTCGATTTGGCCAGTCAAGCCGTCACTGCAGAGCAAGAAACGGTCGCCAGGTTTAATTGGAAAGGGCCCTTCGACATCGACCAAAACGCTCGGCGATGGTCCAAGTGAACGTGTGATGATGTTCTTCGGAATCGAGCTGCCCAACTGGCTTTCGGCCTTCACTTGGCCCGACGCTTCCATCTCCCAGACCAAACTGTGATCAAACGTCAACTGCTCCAGTTTGTCGCCACGGACGCGATAAACACGGCTGTCACCCACATGAGCCACCACTGCCCCCTCAGGCAAAATCGCCAGCGAACTGGCGGTGGTCCCCATGTTGTGGAACTCGTGGTTCTGCTGACCACGCTGGTGTATGTCAAAGTTCGCCTGCTGAACCGCATCGCGAAGCGCTTCAATCGGGTCGCCACTCAGCTTGCGAAGGTAATACAGCGGAATCTGCTCAGCCGCGATTCGACTGGCCAATTCCCCAGCAGCGTGGGCTCCCATGCCATCGGCGACAACAAACAGGTGGCCACGGGCGGTGAAACGTTCAAGCGAATCCGCTTTGACGGACGCGTGTGCGTCCTGATTGTTCGATCGGCGCATGCCGACATCCGTCACCGCTGCGAAATCGATCGAGGCTTTCCAAGATTCTGGCACGATCCACAGGGGGAAGGCGGAGGCGGGGCAGCAAGTTGTACAAGCCTGTATCGTTAAGACATCTTTGACGTACAGACGTCTTCGTCACCATGACACTGCTCAAGTTCATCGAATTATGGTTGCATCCCTCGCAAATCACCAGTGGCCCGATGGTGGGATGATAGCGAATGAATGAAAAAAATCGTCGGTTTGCCGGTTGCCCCAAGAAAAATTGCTTACCCGAGGCCAATCTTGGGTGTCAGATGGCTTGTCAGTTGGACGTGAATTCGCCAGAATCTGAAACCAACCAGTCGAGAGATCACTTCGGCGGGTTGTTGCAGGAGCGGTGGCTGAGTGGTCGAAAGCGCCGGTTTGCTAAATCGGTGAACTGGGAAACTGGTTCCGCAGGTTCGAATCCTGTCCGCTCCGTTTGAAACTTTCTATTGCCTCTTCAGACTTCTCTGGAGGCTTCGCATGGTGCCAAACGGCTGTTTGGCTGCGTTTTTTGACTGTGCCGGTTGGTCTCTGGTAAGACTTTGTTGATCAGTCTCCGCCGCAACCGCCACCACAAGAACTGCCACCGCAAGAACTGTCGCCTCCGCCGCTGGAATCGCTGCCGTCGAAGCCGCCAAACGATGACAGCCAACTGGAAAACCCCGAACCGGTATCCGTATCAGCGATGTTCCGACTGGACTCGTCAGAGCCCGCGAAGGCTGAATCGTAAGAGCCAGCGCTATCATGCTCTTGCCCCTCACTGTCAACCACTCCAACCTCGCCGCCCCGCTCATCGACAATCGTAACGTCCTGAGGCTGGATGTCGTGCAGGTTCATAAATGTTGACCACATCCAACAATAGGCAAACGCATCCGAGGTGGAATCGTAACGCTGGAACACCGGATCCGAATGTTGCGACGGGGCAGAATCACCGCCCGCAGAAAACGCCGCAGTTGTGTTGCGCGTGGTGCCATCGCTGGGCTGACTGGGACGCAATATCTTTGCTTCGGATGACCGATGCACTTTATCCACTTGCATGTGGCGTCCCACAGCGTCTTCGAGCTCCTGCAGAAAATCGTCAAACTGCTCTCGAAAATGATCGGTAAACGCATTGTATCCGAGCTGGTCTTCGAACGACTGATTCATTTTTTCCGTCGCCGTACCTGCTTCCTCTTCTGAGAACGATGATGCCAATCCGTTAACAATGATTTGAATTGGGTACTGGCCAATCGCATGCGTCCGCTGGATACGAACTTCGATCACCAGCGTGATTTCTGGCAGGTGGTGTTCAACCAACAACGACATCCGGCTAAAGATTGTCGACGAAAGAGACCGCGAGTCCTTTGCGATTCGATCTAAAACCAAACGCATGTCATCGGTATCATTGCTGTCTGGATCTTCATACACGACCTCGTCATCTTTGGTGAACCGAACGACGTCGGTAATCCCCAAAGACCTCAGCACGCTGTTTACTTGTTGCAGTATCGACAGCGCCGAAAATGTCTGATGGACTTCGTGCTCGGCAATCAGCCCAATCGTTAATATCTCCGCAATTCGACGAAACCCCTTGGTCGGTTTCCGGCGAATATGGGACAACTTGCTCGGGTCGATCGTCAAACTTCCTGACATATACATGATTCAAGTCCCTATCGATTCACAATTTCCACACGACGCAATCTTTTGGTCCGCACCACCCCAGAACAACAACGGCGGACTGCCGAATCGCGTTTGATAAAGTTGCAGTGTTGTTTCGAATTGGTCGCGATTTTCTTTGTGCGTGCCGCTCGGTGTATGGTGAATAAACTTACCAAATTGTTCCTGACAAAAATCGCCATACAATCGGGTAAACAAAATAAATTCATGCCAAACCAAATCGACTCGATGGGCGGGCGTCAACGTCAAATCCGCATGCCGGGCAACCAGTGATAAGAACTTGAGCGTTTCGGCAAACCCCAACCGCGCCTCATTACGGCCACACATCAACGATCGCCGTATCTTGGTTTCCAGCACGTGATGGATGTCCAGCAATTCGCTGGCAAGTGTTTCGATAGAATGACCGGTATTCGGCCCAATCGATGGATCCACTACCGATTACTCCTCAGCGGCAGACTCGAGTTCGGATTGCAATTTGACATAAGTCCGCATCGTTTCGTCGATCTTGTCCTTAATCTGTTGCAGTTCCTTCCCCTGCACGACAGAGCCTTCTAAAATCGGACGCAACCACTCTTGCATCAAATGAAACTGGCCGCGAATCAAGTCCAACATCACTCGCGGAACGGTGTGTTGAACCGTTACGTGCTGTTCCGGTGGATTGGCAGCTTGTGTCTGGCTGATCGTTCGCAACTGCTGACTGGTCGATTCTAATGCGCCAGCGATACGTTCGGTCGCGCCAGTCAAACCATTCTTCAGCACATCGAATCGCTCATCCATGCGCACTTCTGCGCTGTCACCGTCCTGCGAAATGGCGCGAGCGATCACTTGCCGGATCGATTCCAAACCGTCTCGCATTGACGCCAATTGACGAAGTACCTGGCTGGCTTGGTCCTCGCCCGTCATGCCTTGCATGCGAACATTTTCAACAAACGCATACTTGATCGATTCCCAGCGTTCTTTCTCGTTGGGTGTCAAATCACCGAGCAATTCTTTCAACTTCAACAGGTTCGCTTCGTTATCAGTCGTTAACGTCTGAGCGTCTTGCTCATAGCTGCTGAAGATCATCGACTGTAATTCTTGATCATTCATCACCGGAACAACCTTCTCGGCCATTCGGTTCATATTCCGATAGCTGCCCTGCAGCTTGAATGGCGGTTCGGTGCGGTACGCATCGGCCTGAGCGGCCGATCGAATGTAGGCGCGATTGACCTTCAGCACACTGTCACGAACGCGAATCAATTTCCTCAGCACTTCGAACATCGATCGAACTTGGTCAGCCGACCAATTCCCCTTCATCTGCAGGCCTTCGATCGAATCTCGCTGGGCAGCGCGAATCAGCGATCTCGCGTCGTCAGGGTCGCCGGCGGCAAGCGGTGCAAGGGTCTCATTGCTGGTCAAGCAATTTTCCAGATAACTCATCTCGAATGCGTCAGCGGCATCGCCAATGATCTCGCCCAGGTTATAGACATCGGCCCGGTTGGAAAGCATGTCGGGTATCTGAAACCGCTCGCCGCTTTCCGTATAAGGATTTCCCGCCATCACCACAGCAAACCGACGACCTCGAAGATCATACGTTTTGGTTTTCCCCTCGCGAACCCCTTCAATTCGCCGCGTTCCGTCACACAGCGAAATGAACTTCTGCAGCAGCTCGGGGTGCGTGTGCTGGATGTCGTCCAGATACAGCATCACATTGTCGCCCATTTCAAGTGCTAAGTTGATTCGCTGCACTTCTTCTCTTGCCGCGGCATTGGGTGCTTCGGCGGGGTCGAGCGACGTAACGCCATGGCCGATCGTCGGGCCGTTGATCTTCATGAAAACAATGCCCAAACGATTGGCCACGTATTCCATCAATGTCGTTTTGCCGTAACCCGGCGGGCTGATCAACAGCAACATACCCATCCGATCGGTACGCTTACTGTCACCTGCGGCACCGATCTGTTTGGCAAGGTTGTCGCCAATCATCGGCAAGTAAACTTCGTCGATCAAACGGTTGCGGACGAAACTGGTCAACACCTTGGGACGAAACTCATGCAATCGCAACGACGAACGCGAAACTTCTAGCACGCGATGCTTCGTTTCGCCAAGACGCTTAAAACGTGGAACAACATCCTCGTGATACTTTCGCAATCGTTGCAATAATTCGTGATAATGAACAATCAATTCACCGCCACGTATTTGCGAGTGCGAACCGACCAATCCGCTGACTCGCAACGACACCTCAGCGTTTAAAACTAGCCCGTCGCCGATGCCTCCTTCCTGAATCAACCAAGCGATCTCATCTCGGTATTCCTTCAAGGACGTGATTTCATTACTCTGCTGCGTCGATTCTTTAGCCACCTTTGCTGGCGTTGAATGGTTTTCCTGAACCCCCCCTACTGACTCAATAAACGCATCGGCCCAATTGCGTGCCAAAACGAAGGATTCGACCGGCCTGGATTGATTCGCTTTTAAAACATCGGAAACCCATACCTTATGGTCTTCGACAGTCATCGACTGCCGAAACTGCTCGTACGCTTTGACGGCAATTCCACTGTAAGCAGGCTGGACGCTAGGACGGATCAACAGATCGAACCAATATTCAGCGATTGCCTCAGGTGTGACACCAGAAAAAACCTCAAGCCATTGGCCATGCCCAAGACTCGGATCGTTGACACACTGGGCAATCCGTTGACGAAACTCAATCGCCGGTCGAGCACCGGGAAAGGCTCGGATAACTTGCGCAAAGCCGCTGACCCAGCCCGACAACGAGTTTCGAACCGCTTTACTTGCCAATCGATTCCACCAAAATGTTGCCGCAGCGCGCACACTGGGAAGATGCTTTAACAGTCCGATCTGTGCATCAATACGAACCAGCGCTTTAAGAATCTCGGCGGCATCGTGATCGTGTACCCCTTTCGCGTAACCTTCCGAAAAACGCCCAGCAATTTGCTTTTGGACCCAAACAGGATCCGGCACCACCATCGTGACCGATTCGGGCGTGTTGCGCCATTGGTGAAATAGATCGACAGCCAGATACTCGGCTCGATATACCGATCCGTTTTCGCTGATCAAGGTTTGATCCCACAAATCACGAGCCGCGATCAGGTTAGGATCAACCAGTGGTTGAAAGTATTGAGTGCCGGTTAAGTGCAAGCTCAATTGCCCGTCACGAACAACGGTGGTCATATCAAGCGGTTGTGTATTGACGGCAAACTTTTGGCGTCCCAAACGAATCGTGTCGCCACCGTCTTCATACAACTCATTCCGATCCTTCAATTGACGAATCGTATCTTCGCGTACCGTTTTTAAACGACTGGCGATTTCCTCGGCGCGAACGGAATCTTCTAACGCTTGCAGTTGCGTGATGATTCCGCGCGCCTTTTCGACCATCAGGTCGGAAGCGAAGTAGGCCAGGATTTCGTCGACGCTCTTCAGTGACGACGCTTTGGCTTGGATACCTTGCAAAATACGATTGGCTGATGCGGCAAGCGTTTCGGCGCGGCGATTTCTCGCTTCAACCAATTGAACTTTACGTGATTCAAAAACGGTATAGATCGCTTCGCGACGCGTCGTCAATTCCGCAACAAATTCGTCAAACTCGGCGAAACGACCTTCTAACTCTTCTAACTGGATCATCACACGAGTGAGATAGTTGTCGCACTTTTCGGGTGCATCGCAGACATCCAGATATCCGTTGACGGTTTGCTCCAACAATTTCAATTGCGATGCAAACTCAGCCCGGCCTTCGGTTCCCATCATGTCCGCGATACGACTGCGCAGCGAACTGCGAACGCGGTTCAGCGATGCGAACACTTCGCTGATCGCATCAATGATTTCGGTTCGCTTGGTGGTATCGTCGATCTGCAGGTTGCTGACCGTTTCGGTCAACATTTCCAATTGGGTCGCGGCGGTGTCGATCGTTTTTTGCAACTCCTTCGCCTGAGTGACTTTCTTCAGCCCCTCGACCGCTTCGCCGGCCGACTGCACGCGCTGGCGATACGGATCGAGAGCCCCATCGGTACAGAGAAAATCGACACACCTGCGACTGAGCCGGTCCGATTCGTCGGCCGTTTGTTTTTCAAACGAGTCGACCAACGAAAGATCGATGTAACGCAGCTCGCGCAGACCAATCGCATGGCCACGCTGTTGTCGCAAGGCCGCCAACGACGTTACATAATCATCGATCGACTCGAACCGACGTCGCTGAATATCCTTAACAAGCGACTGGATCGCTGTGGCGACTTCCGTCGTGCGTGCCTGCGTATCGCGACGCAGTCTGACAACTTTTTCGAATTCTTCAACCGCCGCCGATGCGGTCTGGCGAATCGATGCCAGAGGTTCATCCAACCGATGCGTTTCCGGTTTGTTGATCCAGAAATAGCTGTCAAGTATATCGCCGCATCGCTTGCCAAGATCGACATACAACCCTTCGTAGTTATCATCCTTGTCGATCAGTTGCAAAATCTCGCCGCATTCCGCCATTCCGCGTACAAGATCTTTATTGCCAATCTTGAACAACAAAGAATCGGTATCACTTTTGGTGACAAAATCGGGGCCGGTGAATGGAGTTTGCCAAATCTGAACGGCATGGTGCTTTTGTGGTTCATCGTGAGCCTTGAAAGTGACCATTTCACCGTCGTTGAAAAACGTTTGGCCACTGGTGATCATCGGCGTATCGACGCTTTGGCGAATCAGGTTGTATCGCAGTTGAATGTATGTGCCGATTTCCTTTTGATAGAATAAATAAAGATAATCCTCGCCGTTGGATGCCGACATTGTCGACACAAACATCATCTTCGACAAACCGTGATCGAAACGCTTGTGTTCACCGGTTTGTAGGTAATACCCACCGGGGAAAATGATGCCTTGGTCATCGGGCAACATCACACAGGCCGTTTCGATTTCGTCCATCCGAATCGCCGTGTTCAGTTTCGCATTGAACACCAAGAAACGAAATGCGTTTTCTTGGTAAGGACGAATCTTAAGCAGTACCAAATTGCCCAGTGATGCATAATAAATCTCGGCGTCGTCAAGCGTTTGATCGACGTGGTCGACCGGTTCGGCATAAATGCCTGCTCCCGATTCGGTATTGTTCTCCACCTTGACCGTCAAGTCGCCACCAACGGTTTCGACAAAGACTCGATCTTCGATCGAAATGTGCGGATGGCGGCCGTAATGATGTTGATCGCGAGTGGTTCGTTTCCAAACAAACTCGTGCTGTGGGGGCGCAACGACTTCGTGCTCGCTGCGGTTGTCGATGTACTCGAACTTGCCGCCTACACTTCGCCACTTGAACGCTTTGATATCCGAAGTCGTACGACCGACTTGAAACACAAAGTAGATGAACGGTCCCGAAGTGTAAAAACGGCTGAAGAATGTTTGTTTGTAGAAGCGGTAGAGGTCTGTGAAATCGCTTTGAAATCGGCTGTCGTTGAGCAAAGACTGCAGCGGTTCGGTATGAAATTGCAGCTTGTCGAGGCGATAGCAGGCAAACACATCCGGCAAATGCGTTTCCGTTTTCAGTCCGAATTGGACGTTGTATCCGAGCAAAAACCGGTTGCCGATCGCAACCAGATCGCGTGGCACACAGTTGTGTTCTGTGGTCACACGTTCGGTCGCGAGCAACTTGGTTTCGATATTACCGAATACCGACGCACGATCTGCGTTCAAACTGGCCAAACGCGTACGCAATAGCGACGCACTCTCGCGCATACGATTGCGCAAGATTTCATACGTGCCGCCGGCGAGGTCTTGATCGGAAGTCATTACAAGTGTCCAGTGGTCATCAACAAGGAGTCGGATCCGGAAGACAACTTGTTATGATTTTTTCCCATTCACCGGCGTACTCGCAATGGCGGCCGTGCGTGTCGAATCGATCACAAGTTTTGATATTTTTTGGTCAGCGACGCCAGCCGATCCTGCCATTCCCAACAAGGATGTCAATTGGCCACGCAGGTCGTCTGTTTTGGCAAGCCCCATTAATTGAGCGATCAACGCGGCAATTGACAGGTCCTTTACATCGTCTGGGCTAAGGTTGAACTGAGTAACAAGGGCTTGAACCTTTTCGCGAAAGTATGCCGAATTGCCGTCGAAAAACGTTTCTTTAATATCCGTGGCGACGCGGCTGTTGTAAACAAACCGGTCGATCGCTTTTCCACCTTTGACGGCCGATGTGATTTGGTCGAAGAACTGGCCATCGCCACCGACGATGTCGATTCGGGCCGCTCGCAAGGCTTCGCCCACGACGCTTGCTTGGCTTTCGGCGATGTTCTTCTGTGCATTGATCGCCGCGATTTCGACATTCTGCTCTTTCTCCAGCCGCAGCTTGAACTCTTCGTGGTCCTTGCCGACGCTGTCCAACTTTTTCATCGCCTCGGCTTTCTCGGTGATGCCCGTCGCTTCGCTGTGATACTTTTCCAGCGCCACGGCGGCTTCGGCCATTCCTTGCTTTTCGTTAGCAGTCGCTTTGACTTCGATCCCCTTGGCTTCGGCAACGGCCTTGCGCTCGAGCACGGTTGCTTGGGCGGTCCCTTCTTTTTCCAGCGAAACCGCTTTGGCTTCTTGGACACGAGCTTCGGCCAATCCGGTTGCTGCTTGCTTTGCCGCTTCGGCTTCGGCCAACATCTTGGTCGCCGCCGTTTCTTTCTCCGCCGCGTCGCGCATCGCTTCAGCTTCAACGCGAATCTTGTCGGCCAACAGAGTCGCAGATTCCTTCTCAGCCTGAGCGGCTTTGGTTTGTCGAATCAATTGTTCTTCGGCGCGCATCTGCGCCGCCGTGATTTGCACTGACTTAAGCCGTTCGGCCGCAGCCTTTTCCTCGGTGTCTTTGATCCGTTCTTTCTCCTCGACTACCGAACGTTCGACCGCAACGCGTTCGCGGATCACTTCTTGAATGTTTCGGTTTTCAATTTCGATCGCTTTTTGTTTCTCCACATCGGCCACGCCAACCAATCGCAATCGTTCGACTTCCTCCAATTGACGATCACGCTGCACTCGTTCCAATTCGACACCGTCGGTACGCTCCTTGTTTCGCTGGGCGACCAGGATTTGGCGTTCCATGTTTTCTTCAGCGATACCGATTTCTTCAGCGGTTTGAATGCGGACGCGTTCCGATTCCAAACGTTGTTGTTCGCGGACTTTATCGGCCCCAGCTTTTTCACGAGCCTGGATTTCGGCGATTTCGCGATGCTGTTTTTCGACCGCTTGAACCCGTTGGCGTTCAAGTTCCAAAATCGTTTCTTCCGCTTCGACGTCTTGCTTCTTCAACGTCTTTTCGCGGTCGCGAGTGAATTGGTTTTCTTTGATCTTCTCGTTCGACGTCAGTTCGGTGATCTTTTTGATCCCCTCGGCGTCAAGAATATTGTTCGGATTCAAGAGTGCAAGCGGCGTTTGTTCTAGATAATCGATTGCGGCATCATCGAGACGGTATCCATTTAAGTCGGTTCCGATAACCTTTAAAATTTCGTCTTTGAACTTGTCTCGTTTGTCATACAGGTCAACAAAATCAAATTGTTTGCCGACCGTTTTGAGCGCTTCGCTGAACTTGGCATCGAACAGTTCGCGAAGGGTTTCCAATTCGCTGCAGCGTTTGGGACCGATCGACTGAGCCACTTCCTTGATTTCCTCAGCCGTTTTATCGACTCGAATAAAGAACGCGACCTTAATATCGGCGCGGATATTGTCTTTGCAGATCAAGCCTTCGGCGCCCTGTCTGGCGATTTCAAAGCTTTTTAGTGTCAGGTCCATATATTCGATATGCTGGACCAGCGGAATTCGCAACATCCCGCCATCGATGAAGACCTTCAGCCCGCCTGCGCCGGATTTAACGATCGCTTCGTCGGGACCGACCTTCACATAGAAGATACTTATGTAAAGTGCGATCATGATGCCGATCATGGCCAAAAGGCCAAAAGTCACCAGTCCGTAGATCGCTCCGTCGGAAAGCACCAACGCAGTTTGCAGTACCATAGTCAATTCTCGCTTGAAATCACGGTGTTTTCGGACGTGGAGATGGGGGTAACGATATAAGTGCGTTTCTTCGGTTCGTATGCCAAAATTTGTACCTTTGCACCTTTGATGACATGCGGTCCGTCGGTACGGATGTTCAACAGCAGAGGTGCACCACCGGTGTCGAATTTCGCCTGACCAAATTTTGGCGTCG
This sequence comes from Planctomycetaceae bacterium, assembly GCA_003506095.1. GTDB lineage: Bacteria > Planctomycetota > Planctomycetia > Pirellulales > Pirellulaceae > UBA6163. Next base: position 16,333 of record DNWZ01000586.1, read on the forward strand.
CTTCACCAGAACTGACGACAGCGGATTGGCCGACGAGTGATTCATCGTCGTAGGCGAGTCCCTTTGCCAGGTAGGGCAGCATGGGGGTGGTGGAAAAGCGGGTGATCACTCCTGCAATGACTCCATTGCGTGTGGCCAGCAACGCCGACGTCATCAATGTCGGTTCATAGCGAAATGAGTCGAATGAGTTCCATAAGATGTAGGCCAAAAGCCAATTCACGCTCGAGAAGATTCCAGCCCAAATGATGATGGGAATCGTGTCGAGGTGCAGCCATCTGAGTGTGGTCGCGCCGAGGCTTTGCCAGGCGTTTGCATCGAGATCCATATCGGGTCCGTCGAAATCGATCGACGTTATCAAAGACAGTGATAGATAGGAAATCACCAACAGCAGCAGTACGGTCGCCGGCCATAACGGGCCCACAAATAGCGAATCGATGACTGGTTGCAGCCACTGCCACATGGTTCGTTTCGTTTGAAATGGGATTAGGAATAGTTGCCTACGCCGCGCCGAGCGTACAAGCGAAAGCGTAAACTGAACGATTTTCGAACCGGTGCTGAGTCGGTTGGAATTGTAATTCCGCTGTCGCTTGGGTGCGAGTTTTTCGATGCATCAGCACAGGGCGAAATCGGAACAAATCGGGGCGCAAAATTTGTCGGCTTGGTGCGAATCATCGACTAGGGCCGATTCTCTGCCGCAAAGAACGTAAAATCGACTGCCTTGGATTGACGCAACGCATGCCGTCTGCGAGACGAGTTCCGGCTTTCAAACGCCGGTCGCGTAATATCGGATTATGTAAAATCAGAATGTCGAGGATTTTTGACTGTGGCACAAGCTGCCTATCTTGGCTAATCTAAGTCCAATCTTTGTCCGATTCGGGAAATCGATAGACTCGCCAAGCGAACGAGCCGATTCCCCAGCTCTCCAGATAACTACCCTAAGTTACATCATGTGGAAACGCCGCACCGTCCCAGCATCTCAACTTGACGACCAGCTTTTGCACTGCGAACCGCTCGAGCAGCGGACGATGCTTTCCACTGTGCAGTTGTTTGCCGCTGGGTCCGACGGCACCGAGCAAATGCAGCTGAGAATTGATGGCGTGGCGGTCCAAACGTGGCAACTAGAAGCCGGAGCTGAGGAAGGAAACTTCCGGGCATACGTTTTTGAAAGCAACACGCCGCTGAACGCCAATCAGGTTCGCGTCGAGTTCTTGAATGACAACTACGATCCGCAAAACGGCATCGACGCCAACTTGCGTCTCGACGCGATTTCGATCGATGGCGTTCGTTTTGAGACCGAAGATCCTGCTGTATTTTCGACCGGAACCTATCGGTCGGCCGATGGAATTGTTCCAGGATTTCGACAGTCGGAGTATTTACATACCAATGGCTACTTCCAGTTTTTTGACGACAGTGCCGTAAATGAACCGGCCCCGCTGACGCCTGGGTCAGTCATAATTAATGAAATTCATTACAATCCTGGCCCCGATGGAGTCGTTGACGGCGACGCCGAGTTCCTAGAATTGCTGAACTTAACCGACCAAGATATTAATCTGTCGGGCGCTTCTTTCGTCGGATTCACCCTGATCTTTGCCGAAGGAACGATTCTTGGCGCGGGCGAATATGCGATTGTGGGGCCATCGATCGCCTTGGCTGAATCAACTTGGGGTGTAACGCCGATCGCTGAGTTTGCCGCTGGCGGCTTGTCTGGCAGTGGTGAATTGATCCGGTTTTTGGCGGCCGACGGCGTTACGGTGATTGATGAAGTCAGTTACCTTGATCGCGGACCGTGGCCGACGGTCCCCGATGGCAACGGTCCGTCGCTGGAGTTGCGCGATCCTGGGCTGGACAATTCATTGGCGGCCAGCTGGGGAGCGAGCATCGGCGGACCGACCCCAGGTGCTCCCAATTCGATCTTTGGTCAAGAAGACGTGTCGATTACCGATATTGTGGTTGCCCCGGAAGTTGTTCTACCCGGCCAAGCCTTCAATATCTCAGCCACCATCACAGGCGCGACCACCGCAACGGTTGTTTATAAGTTGGGTTTCGATGGGCCGGAACAATCGGTTCAGATGACCGCTGTTGGAAACACCTGGACCGCTACGCTTCCCGGCCAAAACGCGGGTGAATTGATACGCTATCGCATCGTTTCGGATGTTGCCGTCGCACCCTTTAATGACACGATCAACTTCTTTGGCCTCGTCGTCGCGCCGACAGACATTGTCAACAACACCTTACCGGTTTTCCAGTTTTGGGTAAACGAAGAACAGTTCCAGGAACTGACAACCACCGAGCTCGCATTAACCAATACAACGATTCCAGCGGTCATCGCTTACGGCAACCAAGTCTTTGACAATGCAACGGTTCGAGTTCGTGGCGGCGATTTTTCGCGTGCGACGCATATCAAAAAGAGTTTGAAGTTTGAACTGCCGCGAGGATATGGACTGAACATTGGTGGTGAAGGCGGATACCTAATCGACGAGTTTGGAGTGAATGCCGACTTCAGCGATTGGTCCGTTGTGATCCCCGACATTTCATGGGACGTTTTCAACGCTGAAACGGATTCGTTCACAAGTTCGTTCTTTATGTATGTCCAACGAAACAGTGGATATCATGGAATTTTCAGATTCCAAGAACTTTATGACGGAGCATGGCGCACCGCCAACGGGTTTGCAAACGGCGATGAGTTTTATGATGCCGAGGACGGAGGATTTGGTAAAGTTCCCGCCTTTGATAAAAAGTCGCCAGATGATGCTGATTTCGCAACGTTGCTGGATCTGAACGAAGCTTTAATTTCACAACCCTCAGCAACCAAAACCGCTTTCCTCTATCGTAACATCGATGTGCCTAACGTGATCAATCACATGGCAATTTCAACACTGATGCGACACGACGACCAGAGCGGCCAAAACTTCTCCGTTTGGCGTAAAGGCGATTCGGGCACATGGTCAATCGTTGAATGGGACCTCGATCGAACTTGGGTGTTCCCGCCTGATGGCCGAGGCGCCGATTTCACGACTCCCGAACCGATTCGAGCTGAGTTGCTGGATGCGATATGGGAAGTGCCCGAGTTTCGCGACATGTATTGGCGACGAATCCAAACACTGGTTGACAAGTATTTGGCGGATGATTTGTTGATCGATCGACACGAAGAACTGTTGCAGCAAATTGGTGGTTCAAACTTTGAGTTGGACTTCGAAAAATGGGGACGCAATAATCCGTTTACCAATCGATTTTGGCAACAAGAGTTTAACGCTGGCATCGAGCAACGGCGGCAAGCTTTTGCTAATGAAAGCCGTATGCCTGGAACCGCGTCTGGTTCATTCAATATCGTAATCAACGAATTGCATTACAACCCGGTCAGTGGCGGCGCCGAGTTTATAGAACTATTCAATAACTCCGACGAATCGGTGGACCTTTCGGGATGGCGCATCGACGGCATCGGATTAACGATACCATTTGGTACCGTGATTTTGCCAAACCAGACCGTCGTCTTTACTGATAATTGGAGCCAATTCAAGGATCAATACGGGGGCAACATTTTCGTCGGCGGGCAATATTCCGGCCAACTCAGTAACGGTGGCGAAACGATCACGTTGCTGGACCTAGACGGAAACGTCATCGATTTAGTGTCCTACCAAGATCGTGGTGCGTGGCCCACTGCTCCTGATGGAAACGGTGTTTCGCTGGCGTTGATCGATCCGAATCGCGATAACTCTTTGGCCGCGAATTGGGTCGCAAGCATACAAGCCAATGGCAGCCCAGGCTTACAAAACGATACGGTGTTTACCCCCAATACGATTCGCATCTTTGCCGCTGGCGACACGGGCAACGAAGCTGTGACGCTCGAGATTGCTGGCGAAGTGGTCGCAACGTATCTGCTATCGGACTTCGGTGGCCAAGCAGGCGATCTGGTAGCGCGCGACTTCGTGACATTAACTTATGTGTCACCCGTTCCGGTCGATATCAGTGAAGTGCGAATCAATTTCATTAATGACTTGAACGACATTGCCAACGGCATTGACCACAACGTTGCGATCGACCGAATCGAAATCGATTTCGATATCTTTGAGACGGAAGCGGCAACGGTCTTTTCGACCGGAACCTATTTATCGGTGGATGGCTTGGTTCCCGGTGTGCGTCGCAGCGAAGTCTTGCATGCCAATGGTTTCTTCCAATACGGAATCGGCGGAATCGGTCGTCCTCCCGTCGCGAATGCTGACGTCGCGAAAACGATTGAGAATGACGCTGTGACGATCGACGTGCTCGCCAATGACTCCGACTCCGATCTCGCTGATGCGATCGCCATCGATTCGTTCACACAGGCCAGCAATGGCACCGTTTCATTGTCAGGCGACCTGCTGGTCTATACGCCCAACGAAGGTTTCTTTGGCCAGGATTCATTCACCTATACCATCGCGGACCGGATTGGCAACACAAGTTCGGCAACGGTTGGAATCACTGTGTTGGATTCAGAAACGGCATTCAATACGATTAAGGTATTTGCCGCAGGATCGACGGGCAATGAAATCATTACACTTGAGATTGGCGGCCAAGTGGTCGGTACTTATTTGATGTCAGATTTCGGCGGCCAAGCTGGTGATTTAGGTCGACGAAGCTTTGTCGAAATCTCCTACTTTGCCGAGGGGCCGATCAATTTCAGCGATGTCCGCATCAATTTCGTGAATGATGTTTTTGATGTCGCCAACGGCATTGATTACAACGTCGCGATCGACCGAATTGAAATCGGCCTGATCGGCTTTGAAACCGAGTCGTCGTCCGTGTTGTCGACAGGCACTTGGGTATCGGGACTCGGTTTAGTTCCCGGTTTTTGGCAAAACGAGATTCTGCACGCCAACGGTTACTTCCAATACGGAGTCGTTGCCGCACTTTGACGTTTGTGAAGGCTCAAGCCGATGCATAAGAGAAGTTGTCGGCGGAAGACGACAAATCATGCATCGAGTCGGGTGGACATTTGACCAGTGACGAAGTTGTGAGTTGTGCTGGAGCAATCCGGCAGAACTAGCCAAGTTTCGTCAGTTGGGTGCGAACGTACTCGATCGGGATTGGGATTCCCTTGAGTTCGCCTTCGCAAACGATTTGGCCATCGACGACGCCCTGGAACTGGGCGACAATCATTCGATTGCGACGAGCTTTGACAAGCTTGACCATCACGATCAAGCGGTCGCCGGGTAGCACAACGCCGCGAAACTTGACCGCATCGACGCCACCAAACCCGACCATCTCTGCACCGAGCAGATCGTGCCGTTGCGTAAAGAAACTGGCGACCTGTGCGGCGGATTCAATCATCAACATTCCCGGCATCAGAGGCATGCCGGGCATGTGACCGCGAACCCAAAAACTGTCCATCGACGTTTGCAGGTAAGCGGCACAGACGTTTCGATCGGTGTCCTCGTGAAGGATCGCCGTCAATTGTTCCATCTCGTGACGTTGCGGATTCAGGGCCCGGATCGCCTGGATATCAGCGATCGGGTTGTCAAAATCTAGCAGGTCAGGATCAACGATAAACTCAATCGAAGCCACGATTTAGGTCTTGATCTTTCGGCGTTTTGCTTTGCGGGCTTTGGCGTTTGCAGGGCGTTTGCCGTGGTTCGCCTTTTTCAATTTGTGGTGTGGTTTTGCCATCGTCTTAACTGTTGAAGGAGGTTGTTCCCAAGGTCGGGACGCAAGATATTACACGGGATCGGCTGGTATTCCAACCGAGGCACAAGCGGATCACAAAGATTTTTTATCGCCAGGAAGTTCCACCGGATGAAAGACTGCCGGGCAAGTATTGGCCAGAGCTCTGAAACCCACCCTGAAGCGGCGTAGCGACGCCCGACGGCGCCATCCCCTGCTCGGGTTGAGGCTGTGCTGCGGAGTGCATCCTTGGTTGGCCTGGTGGAGTCGCAATCGGTTGTCCTGTCGGTTGAGGACCGAGCGAGCGCGGCCAAGGCGTGACGGTTGGGCCGGCAGTCATGGCTGGTGGTGGCGATTGATTGGCTTGAGCATTTGGCTTGCCTACTAAAGCTTCCTGGCGCAATCGGCTGTACCATCCCGACTGGGCGTCTTTGGATGCTGATCCGCGAGCGATCACACTTTCTGGCGTCGCATTGAGCGACTGGAACGACTCCGCAGCAGCGAGCGCGGTTGGTCCGCCAAGCGGTGTCTCCATCGCTAGCGCCGCAGGGACAACACCTGTTCGAGGTGCATTTTTGACGAACGCATCGACCGGCCCGCTCCCGTTGCTGACCCACGACAGCCAAGACTGTTGCAATTCCGCAAGCGATTCGTACCCATAATGGCGCCGAACGTTCTGCGTCCAAGAGGGATTTTGCATGTAATCGCCCAGAAAAGCGACAAACTCACGCGGGCCGTTTTGAGCGATCAGGAATTGGCAAACCGAGTAGCCCTGGGCGTACATTGGCAGGACGTCGGACGGGTATTCGGTCAACAGAAAGAGCTTGTTCATTGCGATTCCGCGACGTGACCGCAGAAACTCTCGCAATTTTGCTTCATGCTTTTGACGTTCGGATTCATGTTCGACCGTCGTACAAATTCCTTCGTCGGCCCATCGCGGCAGCGGTCGGCCGAAATAGGTCGCTAAAATCGTGTGTGTCACTTCGTGAGGCAAAACGCTGTCGAGAATCCGCTGCGGCGATCCGACGACTTCCATTTGAAAATCGCGAACCGGTGCGCGGTTGTAGGTCGTTACGCCCTGAGCCGCCAGGTTGTCGCCGGCAATGACCCGAACCGGACAAGGATTCGGCCACGGTGGCAGTTCGCCGCCTAACCAATAGACCGCCAAGTCGCGGCGAAACATCTCCGCTGACTCGCCGACCGTGCGAGCAAGCTCGGGCGTCGGGGCCATTACGATAAAGTTTTGAGTGCGAAAATCAGCACCGGCAGCCACGGTGGCCGTTAGCATCGAAATCACAAGATTCGACAACACCAGCATTGGCGTAATCAGCCACAACCGTCCCAATTTGGCATCCATGCCGCGGACCTTTTTCTGCGTGAGTGACGCGAACGTTTTCTGCAGCTCGCGGCAGATTGTGTATCTGGCAAACGAGTCTGGCGGGTCGCATCCAATTGCGACGCCACGGGGAGTCTAGGGGAATGTCTGGAAATCGGGAAAGAGAGAAAAGAACGGGAAAAATCCTGTCGCCTGCAAAATCGCTTCGGCCAGGCATGTAAAAAACTTGAAGAAATTTCGATTTCTCTTTGAAAGTTTTTCAAATCAATCTTGGTCGCCCCCGCCAAAATCCCTAAACTTCGCAGCAACACCTAGCGGCAAATGATTTGTCGCGCGACAGCATCGAAGGAACTTGGCCAGAAATCGCGGTGGCGTTTTCGACCAAGTCCAGCAGCCATCGACGGCCTGCTGGGGTAACAGGAGGGAACCATGGCCGGCGAATCATTTCGATTTATTCATGCCAGCGACTTTCATCTCGAACGTCCGCCAGGCGATTTGGACGTGTTGCCCAATCATTTGCGTGACGCTCTAGCGACCGCGCCGCTGAAAGCCGCCAAGGCCGTGTTCGAAGCGGCGATGGTCGAAAACATCGACTTCCTGGTCCTGGCCGGCGACCTGCTGAATCCGACAACGGCTGGGCCGCGTGGCATGTCGATGCTGTTGAACCATTTCGAAATCCTGCATCAAAAGAAAACTCCCGTCTTTTGGGCTGCAGGCTCCGTCGATGACCCTGCGCGTTGGCCCGAAGCCGTTCCGCTGCCTCCCAACGTTACGTTGTTCCCAAAGAATCGCACGCTCAGTGTTCCGGTTCAGCGGGCTGGACGGACAATCTGTCATGTGATCGGCCGCAGCAGCGAAGGCAGAACCGAATTGCACGTCCCTTCTTATCGCGTCGACCCGACGGATGAGTTCACGGTGGCTGTCGGTGCGGGGACGGCGGATGCCGACTCCTTAGCCGAAGGACGATTTAACTATTGGGCTCTGGGCGGTGAACATCAACGAACCCAAATCGATGGCGGTGCCAGCGCCGGTGCAATCTATTGCGGATCTCCGCAAGGTCGATCGCTGGATGAACCTGGGCCGCATGGCTACACGTTGGTCGATGTCGATTCAGAACGCAATGCAAGAACCCACGAAGTCGAATGTGATCAGTTTCGATATTGCAATGTTGAAATCGATGGTTCAGAAATCGTCGCATCAGGAAACATTCGCGGAGTTTTATCAGGTCGTATCGCAAGACTTTTGCATGACAACGGCTCACGCCACTTGATCCTCGGATGGGACATCGTGGTCACCGCCGAAACCTTGCATACGGTCGGCGATCCTTATGAATTGCTGGCGTGGTTACGCCGCGAGTATGGTCATGGAACCCCGTCGGCCTGGACGGCTCGCTTGAATGTTCGCGCACCAAAAAAGTATCCCAAAAACTGGTGTGACGAAGATACGATTTTGGGCGACTTCCTACGGGCCAGCGAACGGCACGCGAAGACGGGTGGGCGTGATTTGAACCTTGCACCCTTCACAGAAGAACACGTGGCCCTTGCCCGATCAACTGCGGCGCTTTTAGCAGACGCACAGTCGGCCATTCGTGGCGAACTGCTCGACGAAGCGACCCGCATCGGTGTGGAGTTCCTTCGCGGCACGACTCAAAACTTTGCCGGACAATCAGGAGACAAGTCATGAGAGTCAAAGACATTCAAGTCGACGGATTCGGGGTCTGGAGCGGTTTGGCGGTCGACTCGATCCCCGAAACGATGACGCTGTTTTATGGCCCCAACGAAGCCGGTAAAACGACGCTGATGCAATTCTTGCGAGCGATGTTTTATGGATTCACCCCCGAACGTCGCGGCCGATACCTACCACCGGTTTATGGTGGCACGCCTGGCGGTGCGATTCGTGTCACCGGACCCGGCGGCGGTTATGAGATTCGTCGTCATGCCCAATTAACCGATAATGGTGTTACGGGCCAATTGTCGGTCACCGGACAAGACGGCTTGAGCCAAGGGCAACATCGATTGAGCATGTTGCTGGGCCAAATCGACGAGCCGATCTTTACGAATGTTTTCGCGATCGGGATTCGCGAGCTTCAAGAACTGAGCACACTGGATGACACTTCCGCCGCAGATGAACTTTATAAGCTCAGCAGCGGCTTGGATCGTGTTTCCCTGGTCGATGTGTTGCGGACGCTGCGCACCGGTCGCAAGCAATTGATCGGCAAGAACAAGGCAGACGAAGACGAAGCGGCGGTGTTGGCATCGCTGGTCGCGCGTCGCGAACGTCTACGTGACGAAGTCGAACAACTGACTCGTAACGGTCGCCGGTGGAGCGAATTGGCCAGCCAGCGACGCGCTCAAGATTCCGAAATCGAACAACTGACCGAGCGGATTGCACGCTGGCAAACCGAAATCCGCAGCGTCGAAATCGCTTCGGCGGTTCACGACAGTTGGCGCGAACGTGAGTCGATTCAAGATCAGATCAACCGTGATGACCTGCGTTCCCAATTGCCCGAAGATGCTCCTTCGCAATTGGTGCAGATCGAGGCGCTGATGCAGGAACGCAAGTCCAAGCTGGAAGAGATCAAATCGAAACGTCGCGAACTGCGTGATCGCGCCGAAGAATTGCCGTTGAACCGACGTTTGCTTGAAATGCAGGGCAAAATCGAAGCCGCCAGCGAACAAGCAACTTGGGTCGAAGCGTTGCAAGAGCAGATCTCGCGATTAGACCAGCAGATTGAAAAGGCGAAAGCACAGCTCGATACCGATGCAGAGAAACTTGGCCTTAGCGATGAAGAACGTGAAACACTGGCGGGGCGCGGGCGCAGCGAATTGCCCGACCTATCGCGTCAAACGTTGGCCGCACTGTCGGGGCCAGCAAAGGATGTTAAAACACACCTTTTCGTATTAAAGCAATCACGTGAAGAAGCGAGACAACATCAACTGCAAGCCGAAAAGGTCGGCACCAAATTGACCGGCACCTTGCAAGCCGCGCAGTCTTCTAACTTGCATGATGCACTACGTCGCCAAGCCGACATCATCGCCACCCTGCGCAGTCGGATTCAGTTAGAACAGCACCTCGACAAGCTTCGCCGCCATCATCGTGATCTGGAAAAAGAGGCGTTGGAATTAGCGACCAACGAAGCTTATCCGCTGGAACAACGCATGCTGCTGTTTGTCCCATTTCTGTTCGGTGGCATGGGAACCATTTATGGCATGGTGCATGTGCTCGGTTGGACATGGTTCTTTGACGAGCCCGATCCGACCTGGGGTATGACGATGGTCTTTGTCGGCATGCTCTGTTTTTTCCTTTGGTATTTCGTTCGCGAACGCGGATACACCGGAACATCGCTTGACTTAGAAGACTGCGAACGTCAAATCGACTCGATTCGTCGTCAGATTCGTGAGATGGAAACCGAACGCGACGAACTGGATAGCCGCATTCCAGCGGGCAGCGGTTCACTCGATGCACGTTTGCGAGATGCCGAGCATTTGCACAGCGACCTCGAAACGGCGATGCCAGCCTTTCATGCACAACAGGCCGCTTTGCAAGCGGCCAAGACTTGTCGCAATCGTGCCAGCGAGGCGGCCGAAGGGCTGAAGACCGCGCGCCGCGCATGGTCAGCAACTCTGTCGCGATTGGGCTTAAGTGAATCGATGTCGCCGTCAAGCATTCGACAATTGAGTGAAAATTACGAAACCCTGCAGGCCAGCCGCAGAAGACTGGATGAATTGGAAGCCGAACGCGAACTACGTCGACGCGAACGGGCCGTATTGGCCAAGCGGATCGATACATTGTATTTAGAAGCCGTCGGTGATGAGACGGACGAACGACACCAACGATCTTCCGTTGCGGCTACCAGTACTGCGGCGCATGGCTCGTCTGCAACGCAATCGGAATCACGTCGTGGTGGAAAACAAAACTCCGGAAGTAGCCAAAACGTAGGACGCGATCGAAATCGTGACCGCGACCGCTATGATGATTCTCGCGAAGATGGAAATGAACGATCCACCAACGTGTCTACGGCCAGCCATTCGTTGCAATCGGTTCGTTCGCGACGTCGAACCGAGCCGCTTGAACAGTTGCAAGAAATGCAAGAGGCGTTAGCCAGTCAACATCATTGGATCAAACGTCGTCATGAATTGCGGGATCATGATTTGCAATTCAAAAAGATCCACGCCAGCTGTGTTCGCACGATCGAACGTTGCGAACAACAGCGTCGTTCGTTGTGGGCAAAGTGTGGTGTCGCCACAGCCGAGCAGTTCTATGAGATTGTCGATGTGCGCACGCGACTAGCAGACATGCGTTCCAAGCTGGCTGAACTCGACAAACAGATTCGCGGGATTATCGGTGCACATGTTGCCTATGAGGATGTGGCCAAGGAGATGGAAGGTGCCACAACAGCCGACCTGCAACGACGTTACGATTCCCTGGAAAAACGAACGGCGGAAACCCAGGCTCGAATCGCGATCCTGCGAACCAGCCAAGGCGAACTGTCCCAAGAAATGAAACAATTGGGCGAAGATGATCGTTTGGCGATCGCGAATCTCGAACTCGGTTGCGTCGAGCGCCAGATTCAATCTTTGGTGCGTCGTTGGCAAACGCTCGCCATGGCAAGCAGCCTGCTGGAAGACGTGTGTGCGACGTTCGAGAAAGAACGCCAGCCAGAAACCCTGCGTGAAGCGTCCTCGTTCCTGCGTCAGTTGACCGATGGGAAATACACTCGCGTTTGGACACCACTGGGCACGAACAAGCTCAAGGTCGATAGCGGCGAAGGCCAGTCGTTGGAACTGGATGTGCTGAGCCGTGGCACACGTGAAGCTGTCTTTATCGCGTTGCGACTTTCGCTTGCCGCCGCTTACGCCCGTCGCGGCGTGATGTTGCCACTGGTCTTAGACGACGTGCTGGTAAACTTTGACCGCAGTCGGGCACTTTACGCCGCACGCACCCTGAAGACTTTCGCTGAAATGGGGCACCAGGTGATGATGTTTACCTGTCATAAGCATATTGCGGAGATTTTTCAGGAGATTGATGTCCAGGTTCGTCGTCTACCCACGCAAGGAACTCCAGGGCGAGCAAGCATCATGACAAAAGAGGTCGTCCAATCCGCGCCCTTGGAAGTCTATGTCCAGCCGGTTGTTGAAGAACTTCATGAGGAAATCGTTTATGAAGAACCGGTCGCGGTGCTTGAAGAAGAAGTCTATGAAGAACCGGTTCAAGAAACGATCGTCGTTCCGCTCGACTTGCCCAAGCCAAAGCCCAAGCCGATTCCTAAACCACGCGTCGTATCTGCGCCGTTACCCGTGGTAACGCTGCAACCGGTTGCCGAAGATCCTTACGACGACGAAGACCTGTTTGACGAAGAAGAGCTGAAGGAAGCGGCCATCGGCTGGAATTGGTATCAGCGTGACGACAAAGATGAGTGGGCTGAGCCTCGCGAAGCACCACTGCCACCGGCGGGCACCGAAGGGATTTGGCAACGCAGTGTGTCGTGGATCGATCCCAATCAGGTTGCCACACCAAACTGAAACCGTTCGTAGTGCCGCCTTTAGGCGGCATCGATGCAAAGCGATAAAAAACCTCACTCTTCCGCCGCGCCCCAAACGCATTTCGCGCAGCGGAAAGCCACCCGGTTAAACAATCAGTGACTGACCGCCATCAATCCATACGGGCGTGCCGGTAATGTGATCGCTCAGCTCGCACAGCAGAAACGCAACCATACTCGCCACCTGCTCCGGTTTCCCAAAATCGCCGTCGGTCAAAGGAATATTCCCCTGGGGAAACTCGACCGGCGTTTCAATTTTCTCAAGATTTTTGCGTTTCGTTTTTCCGTGAATTTTCGACTCGATTGCGCCCGGACAAATCACATTGACACGAATCTTTGACGCAGCGAGTTCCAGTGCCAGCATTTGTGCCAACGCGAATTGTCCCGCTTTACTGGCGGCGTAAGCCGATGCCCCTTCGTTGCTGAATGTCCTGGTCCCGTTGATTGACGACATGATCACGATGCTGCCGCTGTTATGTTTTCGCAAGTACGGCACACTATGATAGACCGTCAAATAGGTGCCCGTCAGATTCACGTCGATCGTCTTTCGCCATTGCTCTGGCGAAATCTCGTCAATCGGTGCCCATGTACCGTTGATGCCGGCATTTGCGACCACCCCATCAATCCGACCGAATTTCTTAGCGATCTTTTCAAACGCGGCGCCGACCTCATTGCTTTTGGTAATATCCGCTTTAGCAGCCATCGCTTGTCGCCCCTGGCTTTCGATTTCCGAAACGACTTCCTGCATTTTTTCATCATCACGAGCGATCACTGCAACTTTTGCCCCGCACTGCGCAGCCAAAGTAGCGATCCCCGCCCCGATACCAGAACTTCCACCCGTTACAGCGACCACACGATTGGAAAGGTCAATATTCATAGCGAAGTTCCACTGCACAAGTTAAAGGCAACGCTGGCCACACCGCTAAGACAACGATGATTATCTGCCAACGACTATCTTCCAACGCAGCGAAAACCGTGCCTAAAAAGCTGATTCATCCGCTTTGGATTCCAATGCAATGAACAAGGTGGCGAATAGCGTCTGGCGGAAACAGTTCGCGGTTTACCGCTGGGGGACGTTGATGCGGACGAATTCATCGACAATTTTGTCGCCGGTCGGGATTTGAAACTTTTGATTGTCCGATGTGTTATCGACAATTTTTGACCATGTTTTCGATTCGCCGTTTTCCTTCCATCCCAAGGTGAGTTCGGCGCTTTGAGGTGGGTCGGACTCATAAACGCCATACAAATGAGCTTGCAGCAACCCGGTGGTGTAGCCACCCGCATAAAGATTGATTCGCACGAGGATAGGATCGCCTGTTGTCGGATTGACCGCCGTTTTTCCAGCGAGCCATCCACTGGAAAACTCGTTGTCATCGGCGATCTCCGACTCCGCAAATCGTTGCCATGATTTACCTTGATCGGTCGACACTTCGAGCGAAAACTCGGAACCTTCGGGGGTTGGCGAACGCAATCCGTACTGAATCGCGGCGCGTAATTCTCGAATCGGTTTGGCGGGTTGCCTCAGACGCAGTACAACCTGACCAGGTTTATTGTTGGTCGTTTCATAAGCACGGGCCGATCCGGCTGAAAGTCCTTTGTAGACCAAATTAGCCGACCGCATCGAAACTTGTTCGAACTGATCGACCTGTGATTCGGGCAGCGAGAAATTGGGAGAAAACGCAGTGACACCCCGTGATGTTGTGCGATAGGTGACTTCGCTGCCACCGGGATTCAGCCGCGGGTAAATCGATTGTGAAACCTGTGTTGTGGTTTTGAATGTCAAAGCGTCGATCCCAGCATTGCCTGACCAGTTTAGCGCCACCTGCCACCCATACGTGCCTTTGACCAGATCCGTAGCATCGACACTCACGTTGCGTTTGGCGAAGTTGCCGGTGCCCTGGTCGACTGGGCTTGCGCCAGCATCTTGATCGAGCGATACTGCGGTCCAAGTTTGTCCGGAATCGGTTGAAATACGACAAGCAACGTTACCCACCACGGTTGCTTGGATAACCAATCCGTCGGTCGCTTTGCCGGTCATTGGATTGGCGCCGTCAACCGGTTTTCCGCAGATCACATAAGGCGAAAAGTGATGAAAAATGACAGTGGATGATTTTCCATCGCTGCTGTGCAGTTTGGGTGACCGCGATTGCGAACGAAGGTTTGCGGTTGCGTCGGTGATGCCTTCACGGAAGGAATCGTTATGCAGTGCGGGTGTGTAGACGAAATCTCCGTTGCAATAGGACGCATTGCCACGAGCGTTTGATTTTTCGCCATCGTGCCGGGTATCGCCGGTGTTGACGAAAGTCCATGTGCGCTGCGGGCCGCCTTTGTCGTTATGCCAAAACCGCCTCTGTTCCGGGCCGCCGTATTGATCGCGATCGAACCAACGCGTCCAGGTTTCGCCGGCTCGAAGTCGAACGATGCCGGGATGAGCGGCGAATCCGCCATTATAAAGCTTGAACCATTGGCCGCCTTTGGCAACCTCTTTCCATCCGCCGCGCATCGCGTCGAAGTC
>DNWZ01000283.1 GCA_003506095.1 Planctomycetaceae bacterium
CTGTTGGTTTGGGGCAGCTTGCGAGATTAGGAAGACTGCGGCTGCTGCCATCTGTGGTACTGACCAATTGATTTGGAAAAAACTACGGAATCGTCAAAGTCTGACACTCCGATTGACGATTCCTCATTTGGGCTCCGGAACCGCGCCGTCACAGTGCGTCGAGNNCACTCGACCCTTGATCGTTTGTCAATGAATCCGAGTCGTACTAATCGCCGTGGGGCGATTTAGGACGCGGCACGCTTTGACAGGCGTAAAGGGACTTCAATGGAAGTCCTCTGATGAACCAATCGTTAATCAAGTCTGCCGCATACCTACAATTACTGGTCGCCCTTTTCATGGCAACCGGCTGTGCGACAACGCAGCCGTTTTTTGCACATGAATCGCCCGACTTGCAGTATTACCTTGGCGCTGCAACGAAGGTTGAATACCCCGATGTCGACACGGCTAGTTTGGCCGAAACGACCGAGGCGTTGCCACCTCTGACGCTCAGCAACCACAACTACGGTGAATACTGGGACATTGAATTAGAGGAGTGCGTATCGATCGCGCTGCAAAACTCGAAGTTCTTCTTCACGACCAGCGGTACTTCGGAAGTTCGTCAAAACGTCGCTTCGCAGTTCACCAGCGGGACCTCTGACCAGTTTGGCAGCATCTACGACATCGCGATTCAGCAAAGCACGACTCAGTCGATTCCATTGACGGTCGATGGTCAAGGCAATCGCGTGCTACCACGTGGTGTTTTGCGAGCCAATCAGATCGGCGGTGTCGAAGATGCACTGGCCGAGTTTGATGCCCAGACCAGCAGTTTTGTCAGTTGGTCAAACACCGACCGACCAAGAAACACTGCCCCGGGGATTCCGCTCAACCCTCAATTCTTTCAATCCGATGATGTGACCCAACAGTCGGCGATCAGTAAGCGATTCGCCACTGGCGGTGTGGCGACGGCTCGCCAACAAACGATCTACTCTGCGAACAACATCCCTGTCGGTCCGAACGGACGAACCGTTCGCAGCGACTGGACTGCGATCCTTGAAGCCCAGATTCAGCACCCTTTGATGCGAAACCGAGGCACGTTGATTAACCGAATCCCTGTGGTTCTGGCCAGTTTGAACGAAGACATTGCGATCACCGAGTTTGAAGTGCAGGTTCGCAACTTGGTTCGCGACGTCGAAGTCGCCTACTGGGATTTATATGTTGCCTACCGAAACGTCGCGACGACGATGGTCGGCCGCAACAGCTCGCAAGCGACCGCACAGTTTGCCCGTTTGCAACTCGAACAAGGCACCGGTACCAAACAAGACTTGGCTCAAGCGACTGAACAATACTTTCAATTCAAAGGACAACTCGAATCGGCGCTGGCCGGATCGAACTTGCCTGGCGTCGATCGAAACGGCGTTTATGGTGCTGAACGCGTCCTGCGAGAAAAGATGGGCCTTTCGCCAACCGACGGACGTCTGATCCGCCCCGTAACCGAACCGACACTTGCACGCGTTGAGTTTGATTGGGATGAATCGGTCGCGCAAGCCTTATACTTGCATCCCGAACTGCGTCGCACCAAAACACGGATCAAACAAAACGAACTGGAGTTGATTTCTGCTAAGAATCAAATTCTTCCCGAAGTCAATCTCTCCTTACTGTATCGCTGGGTTGGCGTGGGTGACGATTATGGCTTAGGCCAAGACCGTCCCGACGCACGCTTTCCGGCCCCAGGTTCCTCCGCATTGGCAGAATTAACCGGTGGAGGTTATCAGGAAGCCGCCGTGCGATTGGATATTCAACCAACAGCAATTGGTGCACGCCGAGAACTCGCCCGAATACGCAACGCTCAAATGCGATTGGCTCGTGAGCATGCGTTTTTGGAAACCCAAGAGCTCGGACACGTCAGCCTGCTCAGCGACGCTACCGCAAAGGTCGTCACACACTATCAATTGATCGTTACCAACGCCCAGCGATGGCAAGCCGCTGAGCAAGAAGTGCAAGCCCGATTGGCTGAGTACAAAGGCGGCCGAACACCTGTGAACGTTGTGCTTCAAAGCCAATTGCGTCGTGCTCAAGCTCAAATCGATTACTATCGCTCTTTGGCCGAATACAACAAGTCAATCAATTATGTCCATTATTTAAAGGGCACCATGCTGCATCAAAACAGCATTGAGATCGCCGAAGGTCCTTGGCAAAGCAAAGCTTACTGGGACGCGCTTGAGCGGGCTCGCGAACGCAGTGCCGGGCGCAAGTGGCAATACGGTGTGACACGTCCAGGCGTTGTCCGCCAAGGCGACATCGCAGACCCCGAAACCGCCGCTGCAATGGGCAAGGGTGGCAGCGCATCGATTGGCGGCGTCGGTGCCACCTTGCCACCGGATCCTCAGATGTGGGAATCCGACACCGAACTCAACGGACCTTTGGACATTTATGAATCGCTGGGTGAACCGCTCGACCGCCAACCGGTCGATGTCAACGACGTGCCATTGAGTCGTTTGGATCCGCCCTTTGAAATCTTACAACTTCGCTCACAAGGTGCCCAAGCACAGAGCGCCCCGTCTGCCCGTTCTGCGACGCCATCATCGGTCAGAAGTGCGCCCACGACAACGTCACCCGTCACGCGTTCCAGTCATATGAATAACCAAACGCCTGCCAGCGGATCCGCATCGCATAGCCGGCAAGCGGTTGGTTCTGGTATTGGCAATGCATCGATCTCCGATGCGCATGTTTCGGGACAAGCCGGTTTCGCCCCAGCACCGGTCCGAAAGAAACCGTCCTGGGTTCCCCAGTAGGCTGCGTTCAACCGACGACAACGCCAATGCAAGTCGCTATACTCCGCCTTCGTGAGACATCAATTCAATTGGCGTGACGGGCGAGGATGCGGTTTTGGCAGAAGACGAAGTCGGCATTTTCGCCGTTGCGGGAATCATCGCCCTCCTGATGACACCCTTTACACTCGGGTGGACCTATCATCGCTTGTATCGCCGTGACAATCCTGCCGCGGCGCTTCCGATGATCGCCTTAGTCGTATCGATCGCATGGATTGCTTTCGTATTGCGTTTCTATGCCGATCCGAGTGTGGTGGGGGTATATGTTTTCTTTTACTTTGTGCTCGGTCTGGCTATCCTGTCGTTAGCGGGTTTTCTTGCCCCAAATCTTTATGGTTTGCGGCTAAGCATTGATGTGTACCAACGACGTAATATGGCCGCGGCGATCGTAATCTCAGCGTTCGCCCTAGCCACAGGAATGATCTTTGGCGGAACGCTTTGGGGTGAAGCCGATCCGGTGGGTGATGACGAAGGTGGTTGGTGGATACCAATGGGTTTCTTCGTTGCCGGATGGTCCGTGTTGTTGCTCGCCTCAGCGGTTTATATCCGTGGCGAACCGAGCTCGCTCCGCGTGCGCGTCGTGCAGGATCGCAGCGTCAACGACGCGCGAGCCGCGGCGAGTTACTTGCTTGGCGTTGGCCTGATCGTCACCGAAGCCGTTGCTGGCGACTTTTGGGGATGGACCCAAGGCCTGCTGGGATTGTTGGTGATCGCATCGATGACAATCACTCATCAACTTTGCAGCCGACGACTTCCTCAATTGCTCACAACTGTCGAAACACAATCCGGTGGAAAGGTCGGCGGGCGTGATTTCGAATCGATCGCCTACGCCGTCTTTGCATTGTTGTTTTGGGTTCTGCAACGCGGCTTGAATGCCTGGGCGGATGGGGTGGGACGATGAGGAGCATTCGCTGGGACATAACGCCGAGTCAATTCTCAGAGTTCCTGCGAAAGCTGAGGTTTGAATACCATAAGTGGGATACATTTGCATGCGGCGCGCTTCGTGTGGTCCCAGAGAGTATTGTTTTATCGGTTCAGCAGCACAATTTGATTGTCGCGATGACTGAGCGATTGGCGTTCATTTTGCGTGGCATTGAGCAACGTGTAAAGAATGACAAATCGGCGTTGCGGCGACTCGGCATCCCATCTCGTGTCGCTGACCTGATCGGTATCGAAGCTGAATCGCCGATGCAGCTGGCCCGCTATGATTTCTTTCCCACGCCCGAGGGTGGTTGGGCGGTTTCGGAGTTTAACGAAGATGTTCCCGGCGGTTTTAACGAGATCATCGCCGCCGAACGTCTGCTGCCAAAGCATCATCCGGGATATCAGTTCGTTGATCGGTTTGCTGAATCGTTTTTAAACGCAATGCCGACCGAGGGCCGGGTCGCTTTTATGTATGCGACCGGTTACTCCGAAGATCTGCAACATATGTTGATCTTGCAAAACTTGTTGCAGCAACGTGACCAACCTTCTTTGCTTTGCTCTCCTCGGCACCTCAAATCACGCTTTGGAAAATTGACGGCCCAAGGGGAACGGGTCGATGCCGTTGTAAGATTTTATCCGGGAGAATGGTACCCGCTGTTGCCCAATCGACGCGCGTGGCGCCGAGCGGTTGCGACGATTCCGATGATGAACCCATTGCGGCGTTTGATTTCACAAAGCAAGGCTGTTTTTGACCTGTGGGACCAGCCAGGTATCGTTTCGAGTGATGATTTGGAATTTTTGCATAGTGTTGCGCCAGCGACTCATTGCTTTACCGCTGGTCATGAAAAAATGCTTTTAGATCGGCCGGCTGATTGGGTAATTAAAGAAAACTTCGGACGCATGGGCGAAAATGTGGTGATGGGGTCGCTGGTCACGCCCCAGCACTGGCAATCAACAATCAATTACGCCAAATCGAAACCCGCTGATCATGTGATCCAGCGATGCTTTGGCGTTACGCCGATGCAATTTTCAAGCGGAACACTTTATCCGGCGATCGGCGCCTTTGTGATCAACGGTCGATTCGCCGGCTATTACAGCCGCGTCGCCGCTGAACCCTTTTTGACTCATCAAGCAACTTATGTTCCGACGGTGATCGATGTTTTATAAACTTTTGCAGTGGCTCGCCCGCATCCGCATCCCTTTGACACTTGCGTTTGCCCATCGCGCCGAAGTCTCCGTGGGCGACGCAAGCCTGCTGGACGCGTTTGGTAGCACACAATGGAAGGACTACCGAACAGCCGAGAAACTGTTCGACGTATGGTCGCCCCTGCCGGGAACGACTTGGGAAGCTTTCCACTGTGCGACATTGTTCGCTTCGCTCGATAAGATATCGCAATCGCAAATCGGGCCGGCACCCGATGAATGGTTTCCGCAATGGTTGCAGTCTGAAATCCCCGTACCGAAATGGCTGGATGAACAGACTTGGTTGATTCTCGATGGGCCGGGCTGGATCAGCGTCGCGATTGCCGCTCATCTGGCATCGCTACGAGTCGCCCAGCCGGTTTGCACATTCGACAACTGGCCACACCGACTCGGGCTGGTCCAACCCGAGAAAACACTCGCTGCGCTGATTCGCTACGCACCGTGGTTACAATATGCCCGCAACGGTTGGACAAACACGATGCCACCGGTTTGGGTTTGCGACAACACACGCTTGGGTACGCGCTCCGGAGTACCGCGTGAGTTTGACAATCGATATTTCTTAGACGATTCCATTTTACCAGGCCCCGAACTATTGAAAGCGTCTGGAATCGAGAAGATCGTCTATGCAACATCTGTCGCCGGCGCGATGCAAACGGCGGACTTGACTGAGTACTTTAAATTGATGATTCAAAGTGGTTACCCGCTGTTTCAAATCTCATTAGAAGATCTTGTTCAGTGGCAAAGCGAACCGGTTCCGTTTGAGCCAATCTCTCGCCAACCGATCAAGCACCGAAGCTTTTTTCGATCAAGTATCGGAGGTTTTGGCGCGAATATCCCTGACCCGTCCTCGAGCTCTGGTTAGTGCTCGGCGATGGATTCAACAGTCGGCAACCCTGGATAACCCGAGAATACCGGGCGAGTGGGCACAGGGTGATAGCGTGGCCAAGGAACCTCAGCGGCCTTTTGATGACGACCACCCGATTCAAACTCGGCTTCCTCGTCAAAGTCGTCGTAGTGCGACCCGTTTCTGCATGTGTCGACACAACCGTTTTCAGTGCACGATTGTGAGTGCGCTGAATCGCCCATGAAATGGACGCCATGATGTGCGTGCCCCGTTTTGCTGTGCGATCCGCCACCACGGAAATCACCCAATAATCCACCACGATCTTGCGGATCATGAAAACGCTTGCTGGGAATGCTCAACGCGATACATCCCGGCGACGTCAGAAGGATCGCAGCAACCACAGTCGTCGCGACGATCGAAAACGGTTTTCTAGCTGTTGCCACCAACGACACTTGCGGATCGATTTCGGCATCGGGTTTGATCGCAAGGGGCATACAACGACTCATCTTGGCATCTGCGTACGTAAACGCTTTGATTCTTTTGCCCCCCGGCATTCCTTTGGATCGTCACAACCAGTCGATCCGCTTGAATCAAAATCGCTCAAATAGCCGTTTTTTAAAAAGGGGGCTCTCCGGCGAGGCCAAAGCACTCAGAGAATTGTCTTGCCCTGAAAAGGCCCAACCCCTTTTCAGACAAGGCCTAGCGAAAAATGCCTAGATACCTCGGCTTGCCGTGTCCGGATATACTCTTGCGACAATACTACTTCTCGTCCCGATCCGACACCGAGCGAATTGATCCATGTCCACCGTCACCGAGTCGATGGCCGCCGAAGCGGCAAACTTTCGCGATTCCTACAATCAAGTCCGCGACATGATCGGAAGGGTGATCGTGGGACACGATGAAATCGTCGGCGGTGTCATTACAGCAATGCTGGTCGGCGGCCACTGCTTGCTCGAAGGGGTTCCAGGGTTGGGCAAAACCATGCTCGTCCGCACGCTAGCCGAAGTGATGGATCTGCAGTTCAACCGAATCCAGTTCACGCCTGACCTGATGCCTGCAGACATCCTGGGCACCAATATGATTGTCGAAGACGAACAGACCGGACGGCGAAGGTTCGAGTTCCAGAAAGGTCCAGTCTTTACCCAGATCTTGCTCGCTGACGAAATCAACCGCGCAACACCCAAGACCCAGTCGGCGATGCTAGAAACGATGCAGGAAGGGACCGTTACCGCAGCAGGTCATCGTTACGAGCTGGCGAAGCCNNCACCTACCCGCTGCCCGAAGCGCAAATGGACCGTTTCTTGTTCAAGTTAGTCGTCGGCTACAGCACGCGTGACGAACTCGCCACGATCGTCGATCGCACCACGCGGGGCGAACAACCCCAGTTGTCCAAGGTGCTCGATGGCGAGCGGATTCTGGCAATGCAAAAGCTTGTTCGCGGAGTGATCCTGGCACCCCACGTTCAGGATTATTTAGTTCGTTTAACGCTAGCAACGCATCCCGACGGTCCCCACAGCGTCGATGCAACCAACGCCTACGTTCGCTGGGGCAGCAGTCCTCGCGGAGCCCAAACTCTGGCGTTGGCCGCAAAGGTACGTGCGTTATTAGA
>DNWZ01000350.1 GCA_003506095.1 Planctomycetaceae bacterium
ACCCGCTGGCGAAGTGAACGACGCAGAAGCAAAGTTGAAACATCTTCTATCAATAGCCGGTTTCGCCAGCGGAGCTTTCCAGCAGCAGATCCGATTTCGACACGAGTTCCGACCTAGCCCAAATCTATCAAGCACAACGCCAGACGTATTTTTCGACCCAGACCCGGATGATCCGGATGAAATGGGTGTTTGTATCTACTTGGACGGAATGAGCGACCATATCCATGGTAACGCCAAGACCGCGGCGAAAGACGCCGAGATTCGCTCGTGGTTGCGGGCCAAAGGGTATCATGTCTTTGAAATAACGCGAGTCGATTTGGACGACGGTAACGCAATGCGACGTTACTTCAAAAAGCTTGGACGATTGTTGGTCGGTAAAGATTTTCTCAAGACGCTTGATGAAAATGCGGCGCTCAACGCGGTACTCGACAGTCTGTCAAATGCGGAACCCACAACCGCCAGGACACAGGCAAAAGGGGTTCAAGCGGAACCACAACTCAATGCACCGCAACAGCAGCAAAAACTGACGAAGGAGTACGAGGAAATTCTTCACTTGGTCAGTGGCAACGTCCGCAAATTGGTAACACGACTCGCCGCAGAGGGTATCGCCGCTCCTGAACCAGGCTATCCCCTGGACGACGAGGACGGAATTACAGTCGCGGAAAGCGAGATGGCTTGGCCAGACCAACTCGTCGCCTACTTTCGCAAGGGCGATGAGAGTTCCTCCGAACTGTTCAAGTCTCGATCTTGGACCGTCATCACCGAAAACGACCTGGACGCCGATGTTGCGGAAATAAAGCGAGCCCTATCGAAATGACCGCTCCGCAACTTGCGATCAGCAACGAGTTCATGGAGGCACTCGCAAGACTTCCCAAGCCGCAGCGAAAAAAGGTCCAAGAGTTCGCAAAGAAGTTTCGCGCCGACCCAAAGTCGTCCGCGATTAACTACGAAAAGATTCATGGTGTCGATGACGATCGAGTTCGCACCGTTCGCATTGATCAAAAGTATCGAGCCGTGGTGCTTCACCCCGATCAGGGCAACACTTACGTATTGGTATGGGTCGATAACCACGATGAAGCCATGGACTGGGCACGAAATCGTACGTTTGAAGTACATCCGGAAACACAGTCACTTCAAATTCTGAACGTTGAGTACGTTAATCAAGCGATTGCTGACAAAACCGCAATCGCCGTGGCCGATGAATCGCTACTTAAGCTTGACGACAACACGCTGCTGTCGTTCGGCGTCCCCTCTGCTCTTGTGCCTGCGGTCAAAAATCTTACGTCGAAACATCAGCTGGCGCAGCTTCAGCCGGCATTACCCGAAGAAGCTTATGAGGCTCTTGTTTGGCTTGCCGAAGGCGAGTCGGTCGCCGATGTAAAACGGGTGGTTGGCCTTGTGGCAACACCAACACCAACGAATATCGATGGAAAGGAAACTCAACAAGACGACGATGACCAATTGCTTTCCAATCCTCAATCACTGCGACGCTTTCAACACGTAACTAACGACGAAGAACTCGACCGAGTTCTTGAAGCTCCACTGGAACACTGGCGTATTTTTCTACATCCTCTCCAACGCCAACTCGCCGGACAGTCATTTGCCGGCCCTACGCTGGTCCTCGGAGGCGCAGGGACCGGGAAGACAATTGTCGCTATGCACCGAGCCCGTCAATTGGCATTGAAACTTCAGGATCACGAGAAGCTTTTATTCACAACTTTTACGAAGAATCTTGCCGACAATGTCCGGTCAATACTTCGCACGCTGTGCGGCGATGAAGTGCAACGCATTGATGTTCAACATATCCATGAGCTTGCAATGTCATGGATAAAAAACTCAGGTCCGATAGCGGTTGCGTCCGACGAAGACATCGCTCTGGCGTGGGACCAAGTTGCAATGGAAAATCCGTCAAAGTTCGAAACCGATGTTTTGCGAGACGAATGGTTCTACGTCCATGCAATCAAAGGAATCGAAAATCGAACGGACTACCTGGAAATGTCCCGTGTCGGACGCACCCCAGCATTCTCGAGGCGTGACCGGGCGAGCATCTGGAATGCCTTCGAATTATTCGAAGAAATCTCGCGTCAATCCGGGCGAACGACGTGGACCGGGATCGTTTCCAAGGCGGCGGAATTGGCCTGTGGAGTTGAGGTGCCGCCGTACCGCCACGTCATAGTTGATGAGGGGCAGGACTTTACGGCGTGTGACTGGAAATACATTCGCGCTCTGGTTAAACCAGGCCAAGACGACATTTTTATCGTTGCAGACCCACGACAACGAATTTATCACGAGCCAACCCTGCTTACTGATGGAAAAATTGAGATTGCTGACCGAATTCATCGTCTTCAAATAAATTATCGAACCACGGAGCAAATTCGGCGCTGGGCGACAAAACAATGCGGGACTTCCGAACAGCCAGACCTATGCGAATCCACCTGGACAAACATTGCAACACATTCGCTGCTCAACGGCCCCGATCCGGTTCTGCTTGAAAATACCGATCATGAATCGGAAGCGGCGGCGATAACGAAACTGGTCAGTTCGATGAATCAGATTTACCCACTCGAAGAAATCGCGATCGTCGCACGCGCGAGTTGGATCTTCAAGCTTGTGAAGTCTTCCTTAGCCAACGCGGGCATCAAGTGTTTCGTGATTGATGGGAAGAAAAAACCAGGCCCTGGTGTGCAACTAGCCACGATGCATCGGGTCAAAGGACTGGAGTTTCGCTGCGTCATCATTGCGGGACTCGCCACCGACGTCTTCCCAAACAAGTTTCGAGGACGAGCAGACGACCAGCGTGCAAAACGGCAACACTTAGTGTCGGAGAGAAACCTACTGTACGTCGCAGCATCAAGGGCAAGAGACCAACTTTTCGTATCAACCGTCGGTGATTTCTCGCAATCGCCATTCTGTACGATTTTCACCGCTGATAGAAACTAAAGCGTCATGATCCGAAAAATCATTATCAGTCTGGTACTCCTCACTACGGTCCAGCCTGCCCTCGCTACGACTTTGCGCGTCCCAAAAGATCAAAAGACGATCCAAGCCGAGCCACTACGTTCATTGCTTTCGCCGCGTGTGCCGTTGTCGTATTCAAGTCGGCCGACAGCTCCATCGCTTTACGGCGAAATCGCAATGAGGCTAACCGACGTAATTGAAATAGACTGAACAAGTCCGTGGTCACGCTGCCGCGAATCGTAGA
>DNWZ01000209.1 GCA_003506095.1 Planctomycetaceae bacterium
CGAAGACGAGTTGTTTGTTGAAAACAACCCGGTTGTTGAAAATGACCCGGCGAGCGGTGAGCCAACGCTGCGTTCGGCAGAGAATCCGCGGTTTTATCAACTACTTTTGACGCAAGACACGGTTCGCACCACGGATGACTTAGTGTATTGGCCCGAGCGGGTGATCTACGATTCGACCACGCACACCGCACGGTTGATTTTCGCCACCGAGGATCTGAACGATTTGCCGGGCGTCCCCTTGGGCGGCGGTACGTTCCGTTTGCGAATTGGAACGGCGGTCGAAGTGAATAAGCCTGAAGGTCTGATTCTCACGCCTACGTTTATGGATCCGTCTGCTCCAATTGGCGACACGATTTCCAACGCGCTGGATATCAATGATCGCAGCTCGACTGGCGGCGTACCGTTTGAGACCGCCGTTTCGCCGGATTTTCCTCAGAATCTTCCGTCGATTTCCAGCGTTATCATCCCGGGGTCGATTGGTCCCACGACATTTGCGATCCAGTTGCCTGGTGGGGCAAACGATCCAGGGCGTTTGAACATGTCTGAGGTCGCTGGTGGCGGTCTGCTGCAAACGATCAACGAGCAATTTGGTCCCGATTCGACTTTGGGGATCACGGAGATCGCCTACAACTTCCAAAGCTCGTACGCCGCGTCGCCCGGCGGCGGCGCGTTTTTGAATCAGATTACCGATCGCCAAAGGACACGTGTTCGCGAAGCGTTGTCGTTGTGGAGCGAGTATATCGGTGTGCAGTTCCGAGAAACGGCTAGCGAAGGGATTACCTTCGCGGTCGGCGACCCTTCGGCGTTACCGTCCCTTGGTCTGCAGACCTCAACGGCTGCGGTTCGCAGTGCGATCAACGCGTCGTTTCGCATCGATCCGACGTACACCGATTCGGCGATCGTATTCAGCAACGAGACGCAGTTCAACACTGCCTTTGGCGAAGATTTTTTCCGCAAGGCGATGGCGGGGATCGGCTTCTTGCTCGGTCTGGAGCAGTCGACCGAAGTGACGACCCAGTCACTGATGTCGCTCAGTTCGGTCTTCTTGAATCAGACGATCAACCCGACCACCGCCACTGGCGCGGTCAACCTGACTCAGTTACGCGACCTGGAGCCCTCGTTCCCCAGCAATCAAGACATTTTGCATGGCCGGCACGTTCATCGGCCCGATGGGATTGATGTCGATCTCTNNGCCGAAGCATTCGCCGAGCGATTGGCGGACAGCAGTTTGCTGGACAGTTCGCTGCGTTTGTTCCAAGAGACTCGCGCTACTGCGGTTACTAATTTCGGGCTCGGTACTTCGCTTTCGGTACAGTTGACGGCGGTCCAACCGGGTGCGCTTGGCAATAACGCCAGGGTCGATTTCATTCGCACCCAAAGTGGCGGGATTGTTGTTCAGCAGAAGTTCGATTCATTTGGTAATCCGATCCCCAACGCGATCGAAGTCCAGGTTCCTCGCACCGGTCCAGTCGCGGTGGGCGATTTGTTAGCGGCGATCAACAATCATCCGTTTGCCAGCACTTTGTTCAAGGTTGAGTGGTCCCCTGAGGTGTCTGCGACGGACATCAGCGGCGCATCGCTCGATCGACCACTGTTGCTCGCCGGCGGTGGCTTGGTCGAGCTGGCACGCAACGATGATTATTTCAGTAACGATTCGTTCTTAACCGCGTCGCTGGGCAATGGCATCTATTACATCGGGATCGCGGCCAGCGGCAACGATCGCTATGACCCGCAGTTGACCGCCAGCGGTTTTGGCGGCACCAGTCAGGGGCGATACGAATTGGCCCTGAAGTTCGAGCCGCAAGTTAACGAGATCGACACGATTCGTGACAGAGACAATACTCGGCAGGGCGTGCCCGGCACGGCGATTGATGGTGACGGCGATGGAATACCCGGCGGAGTCAAGAACTTCTGGTTCCAGACCCGTCCGCTTGAGCGCTTGTTGGAGGTGAATGTCACGGGCGAAGCGATTCAGCCTGGCCAAACCTTTACGATCGTCGGATCGAGCAATTCATCGCGTCGATTCGAGTTCGTACCGACCGGTGGAGCGCCGGTTCCGGGCAACGTAGCCGTCGCTTACAACCCCGGCGATGTTGGCGTGGCGACCCAGCCATCGGGCATTGCGATCGCGATTCGCAGCGCGATTGCGTCGGTGGCCGGCGCGCTTGGGGTAACGGTTTCGATTCCCGACGCGACACGTCCTGTTGTGGAACTGCGAGGCGAGCGTTCGATTCGGTTCAGCGAAGGGTTCCGCGGTGTTCAGGCCCATGGTCGAACCTTGTTTGTCGACAAGATCGCGGGCGTTAACGCGGATGGCAGCCTCGCCCGGCCGTTTAACAACATTGGCAATCCGGCGGTCCCGAACGCGTTGGGATCGGTTTCGGCTCATGACATTGTTCGTATCGTCGGCAACGGCGGCCAGGATGGCAACCCGGCCACGCCCGCGGACAATTTCTCTTACAAGATCGGCACTGCGGAAACCGGCGGCGGCACGTTGGAAGACGGTCGCAATTTGTTGGTCCCCAAGAACGTTACTGTGATGATCGATGCCGGCGCGGCAATCAAG
>DNWZ01000495.1 GCA_003506095.1 Planctomycetaceae bacterium
GCCGGTTTTCAGAATGTCCAGATTTTGTCTTATGCCGCGAAGTATGCAAGCGCCTTCTATGGTCCGTTTCGCGATGCGGTCGGTTCGGCATCGAATCTTGGCAGCGGGGATAAAAAGACTTATCAACAAGATCCGGCGTCCAGCGACGAAGCATTGCATGAGGTTGCGATCGACTTGCGTGAAGGTGCCGATGTTGTCATGGTGAAACCTGGTATGCCATATCTGGATATCGTGCGAAGGATCAAGGATGCTTTCGCGGTGCCCGTGTTCGCCTATCAAGTCAGCGGCGAGTACGCGATGTTATGTGCTGCTGCCGAGCGTGGTTGGCTGAATCACGACGCAGTAATGATGGAAAGCTTGTTGGCATTCAAACGCGCCGGCGCCGATGCCGTTCTGACCTACTTCGCTCCGCAAGCGGCCCAGTGGTTGGCCAACGCAAACAAGTGATGCGTTTTGCCGCGCTGGCTGCTCGTGCCAAAAGACGATTCCCTTGGCACTGGCAACCGGTCACCGTCGCTGGGCGATCGATCGAAATCGCGACCCCGACCGACCCGAATGAATTGCTGATTCAAGCCTGCCAGCGGCAAGAGTCGTCGACCACTGGCGAGGATGAAACGACACTTGCAGACCCATTTTGGGCACAGGTTTGGCGTTCGACGGCTGGGCTGGATGCATTCTTGGCGAATCGCGACTTGCGAGGCGTCGATGTTCTTGAACTCGGGTGCGGAACCGGTGTCGCAGGCATCGCGGCCGCGTTGCGAGGAGCAAGGGTCACCTTCACCGACGGTGCAACGGACCCGCTGTTGCTGCTGAGCTTGACACTGCAGCGAAATCGGATCGCGCGATGCGGCGTCCGACGTTTGATCTTTGGCAACGATGTTTTGCCAGGAAAGCGTTTCCCTTTGATTATCGCCAGCGACATTACTTACTTGCAGAAATGTTGGCCAGGATTGCTGCAGACCTTGCACAGCCACCTCGGCGTCGGCGGCGAAGTTTTGCTCGGTGATCCGTATCGATCGACGTCGACGGAGTTCATCGTTTGGGCGTCGCAGCGGCGCTGGACAGTGCAAGAGCATCGGACTGAGTTGTCCGACACACCGATCCGGGTGATTCGGATGACCACAGCGTAGTCATCGCATTGTGCTGGCGATCGGTTAAAATAAAGGCGGCTTCGCACTTGCGAGCTTCCCTCCTAACCCGTCCCGCCCTCTTTCGCCGTTCATCGGCCGAGAAATATGATGATTCACACAATCACTCGTTCTGTTTTCATGGTTGCCTTTTCAGCCGCTGCGTTGTTTTCCGCCGGGGCGAAAGCTGAGTCGGTGACGGTTGCCGTTGGCGACAAGGCACCGACATTTGAAGTTTACGACGATCAAGGGAAGCCATGGAAGTCGTCGGAGCATTTCGGCAAAAAGATAGTCGTCGTCTATTTTTATCCGGCCGACATGACAGGCGGTTGCACGGCGCAAGCGTGCGCGTTCCGAGATGATCTTGGAAAGTTAGCCGGCAAGGATGTAGTCGTGGTCGGCGTCAGCGGCGATACGGTTGAGAGCCACCAACTGTTTAAAAAAGCTCATAACTTAAACTTCCCACTTTTGGCCGATGTTGAAGGAAAGGTCGCCGATGCGTTCGGAGTCCCCAAGACGGTCGGCGAAAAAACGGTAAAGGCAACGATCGAGGGGGTGGATTACGATCTTGTTCGCAACGTCACGACGAAGCGATGGACATTCATTGTCGATCGCGATGGCAAGATTGCTTATAAGGACGACAACGTCAACGCGCGACAAGACGCCGAAAAAGTGATGGCGGCAATCGAAGCGTTGAAGTGATTCTGGCTGGCACGATCACCCCGCGGCGATCGTCAGCACTTCGTCGTTTTGCTCTGCCATTAACTGACGCTGATATGAGACGCCCAGCTTGTCTGGGTCGGTTGGGCAGTGGGGTGGTCGGGGCGCGTTACTGTTTTAGTGTTGCTCGATCCGATATCGAAGTGAGCAGCACACTCGGCCAACTGTTGCGACATGTCATCCAGTAAACGTTGTTCATCGTTGAGCCGCGATCCTGTTTCTTCGTTGACGCGATTGACCCGTTCCAAACGATCGAGCGACTCATTCAATTGACCGGCATAGCTGTTTTGGCTGTTCGTTGTTGAAAGGATGTTGTCCATTTGTGATCGGACGGACATCACCGAATCACATATCAATTTGAATTGGTTTGTCGTGCGATGGCTCGCCTCGACTCCACTAGCGATTGTCAAACGCGAATCTTCGATCAACTGGACGATTTCCTCAGCGCTCTCGCTGCTCATCTTTGCCAGGTTTTTCACTTCATTGGCAACGATCGTAAACCCTCGTTTGGCATCGCCGGCACGAGCCGCTTCGATCGTCGCGTTGAGCGCCAGCAAATTTGTTTGATCTGCCAGCGATTGGATAGCAGAGATCGCTTGTGTAATCCGCGTCGAGCTTTCTTGGATCGCATGCATCGCGTTTTCAGACTGCGAAAGCGCCTCACGCCCGCGTTCTGCCACGTTCATCGCTTGGTTAGATGCATCGCGAACACTCACACTGTTGGTCTGGATTTCCTCGATCGATTTTCGCAGCGACGAAAGGCTCGACTGAATGGTTCCGAAAGTTTGCGACTGCTCGCGCATCCCACCGGCCAGACCGCTGGTCGCGTCTCGCAAATGCGATGACGCCCCGGCGACGTTCGAAACGGATGTCAAAACGGTGTTGATAACGCTCTTCCACGCGTCCAATGTTCTTGCCAAATCGCCGCACAACGGACCGACGACAGGGTCGTCGATTTTGGGCACGCAGCTGGTCAGATCGCCATGGGCGGCACGATCAAGGATCGGACGAATCTGAGATATCGATTCTTGTAACTGGCGGTGCGATCGATCGACGGCGATTTGTTGTCGGGCCACCAAGCGGGCATCGGACCTGGCATGCGCGATCCCCAAAAACAGCACGGAATCTTCAATCAAGACCCAAACCGCATGTTCCAAGGCTAAGAAAATCGCCGGATCTGCGAGTCCGAAAACAGATCTCGGGAACCACATCGCGCGGGCCAGATGGTCGACCGCGATCGTTAAAGTCGCCACGATCAATACTTTCGGATCGCGATACAACGACAGGAACGCAAGCGATACAAACACATGAAAATGCATTTCCGAACGGCCACCGGCAATGTGAATCAACAGCGCCGAAAAACCTAGCTGTGCGATCGCAATCACAAAACGCGTAATTTTTTCATTCGGATAAAACCATCCCAAGACGGCCGGAAACAGGCCCATGGCACTGCCCAGCAGAACGCTTGCCCAAACGTGAGTGTGCACATTGCTGGTCCATCCTTCCCATGCCTTGGGGGTCAATGTGAAGGCAAACAAGATCGCAAAAGCCGCTTGAACAAGCATGAGCACGGCAAACATGCGGTTCAGCCGCACCGTCGTTACTTCGATTCGCTCATCAACCAGTCTTTGTTCGGCTGATACGTCGTTCGCATCGGCTAATTGTGCGGTGCAATTTTCGATGACACTCTGGGTGCCCGATCCGACATCGGAGTGATGGTGGATCGTCGATGCTTGACGAGAGGTTATCGAAGTATTCATATAATCAACTGCTTTTATCGATTGGTTTTTTGATGCAAATCCCAAAGCATTGCGTTTGATTTAGGATCCGTGTTTTTTAAAATATGCAAACTGAGAACTTATCAAGAGAACGCTCGTGAATTGACGTTCGCCGCGATTTGTCCGGCGATTAACCGGCGTGAACATCCGGTGGTTTCTTACTGCGTCGTAAGCGGGCATCCGAATACCGGAAATGATTCATAAGGTTTGAATGGGTCGTTGATGCGATCGACGACCAATTGCAAACCTGCGTTATCACCAAGGTGTCCCCGACTGGCGGTAACACCACCGCGAAACATCAAATTGCCGTTTGTTGAATAAAGAAAGCAGTCACCTGATGTCGAAGCGCCGAATCGATTCGTGATTGAATCTTCAATATCGTCAATTCTTGTAACCAGCGGATGCGTGGCGAGCGTTTCGAGTTGCTGGCGGCATCCCGCCAAATCAGATTTCGGCTCGCGATCAACCGGCGGCGTCATCGAAACGATCGATACCACGACGGATGCTCGATCGATAATCGACGCCAAATGGGCCAGTGTGGCGCGTGCGCAGGGACATTCCGGGTGAATGAAAACCACCATCGTCGGAACCTGAGTGTCCAACACAAGCGGTGTGCCCTTTGGCCATGGATCGGTTGCACTGCCCGTTTCGCCAGGTGTCGAGGCATGCGTCCAGATCGCTGTGAAACCCGCGAAAACGCCAATCATCCACACCGCAGCAACCCACGGCAGGATAGCCTGTCGACGTTTGCTCCCCTTTTCGGAAAGGCAGTCAATACCGTTGCGCAAGATCACCATCATGTAGTCTCCAAAACTCAACCCGATCAGCGACTCAACACGACGGATGTTTGCCTCCATCCGCAGGTTATTTAGCTTTGGATTGCTTGCACCTGTGCAAAATCTGCATCCTAGGATGCAAATTCCAGGTCGGCCAAAACGTCAAAGAGTGGCCAATCGGCAAAACCTGCCCTTGGTGGTGTACGTTTTTTTGCGTTTAAGGCGCAGAGAGGGTGTTCGGTTTCAGAGGCGGTTTGGGTGTTGGTCTTTCTGGCAGTTCACCCGACCGCTAAGTGTTCGTCGGACTGAGCCGGTGGTTCGAGGCGATCGAGCTGCAGTTTTTCCAATTCAACCTTGGCGCTTTCGATGTAAAACCCGACCGCGCCGCTGTCGTATTCGTGATTAGCCAACGACAACACGACGCGTTGGTCAATCGACAGTTCGAGATAACTGCCCCACGCGATCAGTTGCAATTCCGCCACGCCAGGCGTCTCGGTGTACCAGAATCCAGACTGTAAGGTTTCGAACTTCATCATGTGTTCGCCGGTCGCCGCCCTGTTTGTCCCCCAACTGCGCAGCTGGGCAACTCCTTTCAAAAGGTCCAGCGAAATGTAGTATCCGTCGCGAGAATCGCGATCCAGCCGCAGAACCAGCCCGCACTTCCCGGCACCGCTTAAGGTCGCCTTGGCGGACAGGCGGAAATCGTGTTCGTTTTCGGGGAACACGAACGCTTCGAATCCAGAAATGCCGGACAATCGCGTGCAAGGACCGATGATTTCACACTTGCCGGCTGGGACGTCCGAGCCCAGCGGGCATAATGATTTCGCGTCGATCGTTCTGGTCACTCTTTGCAAAATCTTTTCATAAGTTTGCACCCTCAAAAATCCCGCCGCATTGCGTACGAGGCGTTTGGGTGGTGGCAGGATGTTGGATGTGGTGCGATTGAGATCGTTTTGCGAAAAGAAACTCCAGATCANNCGTTGTCCGAATAACTCTGCCACGGTTGGCCGATTCGCTTGGTGTGCCAATAGCGGATCTTGGCATCTTCGCGAATACTGCCGATCAGGTAATACTCGTCTGCGATACGTATTAAATTGGGAACTTCGATATCGTCATAAAGTCCTGGATGGTGCAAGGGTTGGCGACATTCGAACTGGTCGACTCCCGTCTCTTCGATCGCCGCCACACAACCTCGACGAACCACCGGGCCATGGTTGACCCGTCCGGAGCACAACAGCCACCCTTTTCCTTTGTCTCGCAGATAAAACGGGTCTCGCCAACTGATCCAATTTCGCCCTTCGTCCAATTCGGTTTCATAATGTTGCCGAGCCGGTTCGATCGGAAAACAGCTTTTCGAATCGACCTTTGCGACGATGTTCGTCGGTTCGTCGCGCGGTTTTCGAGGCAGTTTTCCTTCGTGGACCCATGAAACGTCGGCTTTAGTCCAGTTGTATAAGTCTTCGCTGCGCGCCATTCCGATCCGTTGCTTCAGGCCACGATCATGGCGTGAAATGCCGGTATAAAACATTCGCCAATGTCCTGGCCGGTGTGGATCGGGGGTTACATGCATGGTCCAGAGCATGGAATCATCCCAAGAG
>DNWZ01000443.1 GCA_003506095.1 Planctomycetaceae bacterium
ACCCGGTGATCAATGCCGAATGGCCAACCAGCGAGAAAGGATTTAGCGGCAAAGGGGGGGGCGGCGTATGCATAGACAGTCGTGGCGGTTCGTTTGAAAATGATCGAGTAAGCAAGAAAGCGTAAGCTAACACGAAGACTCTGACTTGACGCTATGATAACGACTGCTGCACCGTCAGAGTGTCATCTGGCACTTTGCTTTTCCTTGATCGATTTTCAAATCCTTTTTTGCTTCGGAGACTTCCGATGAATCGCCTGTTTTACTTGTTCAGCACGGGCATGCTGATGATTGTGGCCGTACTCGCGGTGGAACCGCCGCGCGCCTTTGGGCAAGCTGCTGCTTTGTCCGCGGCTGAAAGCTATGTGCCACCGATGGGTCTGGCGGCGATCGTCCTGCGACCTCAAGCCTTGATCGGTTATCCGACATACCCATCGCCCAGCATGCAGAGGATGCCAATTGAAGTCGCCGAAGCGTGGGGTCAAGAATACTTAGGAATGAATCCGCTGTCGATTGCTGAAATCAAAGTCATCGTCGCAATGCCGACGGGACCGCAACCACCGCAATTCGGCTTGGTGATCACCACATTAGAAGATTTTAATCCTGATAAGATGGATCCATCCCTGCTGAAAGCTTCTGGTCCGGTGATGCAACAGAACCGCAAAATTTATCCACTGGCAATCCCAGACAGTCCTGTCGACATGGTGTTAGAAATGGTCAACGCGAGAACGGCGTTGATTAGCGATCCGTTGATGTTGCAGTCGATGCGTCAATCGGCGCAAGGTGCCGGTCCGCTCGCAGAATTGATGAAGAAAAATCCGATCGGATCGGCACATGGCCAGATCGTCTTTGCGGCCCAACCACTACGGCCGTTTGCCCAACAAATCGCCAATAACCCACCGTCGGACGTACCGCCCCAGTTTCGCGAATTGATTGAAGGCGTTGCCTTGATCAATGCGGTTGTGGTGAGAATGAAGTTCGACAATGGAACGTTCGTGGCTCGCGCCGAAGTGTTGGCGGACGACGCCCCTAGTGCGACAAAATTGCATCGTGCTGCCGACTCAGCGATCGAATTCATCAAGGAGACGATGCTGGACAGAATCGAGCAAGATATGTCAAGCAGTGAGCCCGGTCCTGTCAACGATGCGTTTGTAAGTTATCTGAAGCGAATTATCGACGAGATGGTTGCGTCTTATCGTCCAAAGCTGAGCGATGATCGGGTCGTACTTGACTTTCGCGCCGACAATTCCATCGCAACCACCGGTGTGTTGGTCGGCCTGCTGTTGCCAGCAGTGCAAGCATCGCGACAAGCGGCACGCAGGATGTCGTCATCCAATAATCTCAAGCAAATTGGGTTGGCGATGCATAATTATCATGCGACTTTCAACCATTTCCCACCAGCGGCTATCACCAACGCCACAGGTGAACCGCTGCTGAGTTGGCGAGTTGCCTTGCTGCCATTCATGGAAGAAATGGAACTGTACAATCAGTTCAAATTAGACGAACCGTGGAACAGCGAACACAATCTATTGCTGATGGATAAAATGCCACGCGTTTTTTCAGACCCCTCGCTCGCTATCCCGCCAGGAATCGCCGGTGGCTTGACCAATTATCATTTATCGATTGGCGATAGGTTGTTGATCAATCCGACCGGCAAGTCTCGATTCGCACAAGTGACCGATGGCACCAGCAACACGATCATGTCGATCGCCGGAAACGAAGAATCGCTGCGTCCCTGGACATCACCCGATTACCCTGAAATCTCACTCGACGATCCGCTAGCTTACGTGATTCGTGCAAACGGATTTGAAGTCGGGTTTGCCGACGGTGCGGTGATTCGAATGTCACCCGAAATTGATGTGGAGACTTTCAAAGCGATGCTGACAAGAGACGGACGAGAGACAATCAATCGTTAAAGTTAGTCGCGAAATCAGCGTTTAGGTGTCATCCGGTCGCTTGGCAAAAGCGATCGGGTGACCGTACCACGGCGGATAGAACCCTTGACGCACTGCCACCAAAATCGCTTTGCCGTGTTGGTGCGGTTCACCGTGAGTGTAATCCCACTCCAAGCGTTCTTCGTAACGCAAAACTCTTAGTGATGGTGCATGCATTGCCCAGCGAAGCAATTCGCCGGGTCGAAAGTAATGAATCACCGCAGACGCAGTTTCGCTAACCGGATTGCGATTTTCTCGCCCAGGCGACTCATCGCTGCCAGGGTCTTCGGTCGTGTGGACTTCGGCATAAACCATTCCACAATCATTGACCGCCGATGCCATTCGCTTCCAAAGTTCTAGCCCGTCGTCCTCTGGCAGGTGACATAGCACCGTTGTTGCGACCAGGACCGAAAATCTGTTGGGCGGCAAATCGACTTCGCGAGCATCACCCGTCACGGTGGTGACGCGTTCGAGGACTCGCATACGTCTGGCGCGTTCAACAATGCGATCGAGTCCGCGACCCGACAGGTCAACCGCTCGAACGTTCAGCCCTGCTTTGGCGAGCGCCAGTGTGTCACGTCCGGCACCAGCCCCCAGATCGATTGCATCACCGCGTGGTTTTACCTGGTCCAGGTAAGACGCTAATTCCGCCGAAGGCTTTAAGCCGTACGCGATATCTTCGCGGTCGTATGCTTCGAAAAATAGATCTTGCTTGCCCATCTCACCCTGCTAAGACCGTGTCCAGCATCCGGACACGTCGCCCCGATTACCGCCCCAACTACATTGGCCTGAATCCTACACATCGTCGCCCATGAGGTCACCCGCCCGATTGGGACAAACTGCCGTTGATCCAATCCGGCTTCGTCTCTGTCAAGATTTCGAGAATCTCACGCCGTGTTTCGATCGTTAGGTGCGAAAACTCGGGCGATTGATCCTCACCTTTTAGTACTCGTAGGATCCGCATTCTGACATAATCCGCAACCGGTTGCGGTAATGCATCGAACGCAGACGAATGAATCAAGTAACTGATTGGGTAACGAAACATACGGGTCTGAAGATCGAAATGCCGCAAACTGCGACCTTTGGAATCGACCGGCCCGCGTGCGACGAAGTCCTCAACGAACGTCGAAGTACCCGCAACAGGCGATGCTAATGGGTCCTCGTTGCAAAACAGCATATACTCGACCAGCGAATCCCCGGCCTTCTCGATTCGTTGGCGAGCCTGTGCGGCCATCTCATCGGCCGAATCCTTTGCTTTGGATTGGGCGTCGAGTGCTAACACCGTTTCGTAATGCGCCAGCGTGATGAAATTGTGCATTTGCGACTGGTGCTCCATCACCATCAACGCAACCAGGTCGCTGTGAGGTGTCAGGTATCGGGTACCGACAAATCGATCCGTCAACGACACCAAGTTCGCTCCTTTTTCGGCATCGATTTTTTCCTCGTCATCCGGATCGGTCGCCAGTTCATTACCCAAGTGCCGCATTTGACCATGAGTTCCCGTTACATACCAACCGCCCCAGCGACCGCTGAACGGGCTGCGGTG
>DNWZ01000699.1 GCA_003506095.1 Planctomycetaceae bacterium
GGCGGTATTCTTGAAGCCTATTTTTGAGTCCCACAGCGCAATCTCTCCTCCGTTCCTTGGGATGCCTGACGAATACATGCTCAACCCACTCGACTGGTGCATTCGCCTTGGGGGCGGCCCAGCGATGCTACCGCTGCAAGATTACATCATTCTGCTGCTGCGAACACGTTCAACGAACGGAACATTCGGGATCAAGGGAAGTTACTTCGAGCTGCGATCTTTTCTCGACTACTTTCCGATGATTCCGTGCGTTTGGTTGCGTCGTCGCGACCGAGTGGCACAAGCAATCAGTTGGTAGGTTGGCAACGATGGCGATCGCTGGTCGCGGATCGCCGGGAAAGCGCATGGAACGATCCCACCACTGAATACCGATCGAATCGCATGGTTTCTATCAAGGATTGTTGAACGAGAAGAACTGTGGCGATCGTACTTTCAGGAGCGTCACATCATTCCACTGATTCTCGAGTATGAGAATGTATGTAAAGATCCGATGGGTGCTATTCAACAAATCGCTCTGCATGTGGGCGTATCGTTTTCGTTCGATAAGGTGCATTACGAAATGCAACAATTACGTGACGACGCTACTGCAGCGTGGTTGCCACAACTCTACAGCGACCAACGAATCAAAGCGATCCTGGCGAATCAGTGTTTTTGAAGCGACCGACCGCATGCCCGACAGGCCTTTCAAGATTGAGCGCTTTCCAAGACACCGGTACCAAGTAATCGGGGACGGTTGGGTCTTCGGATAGCATTTCGATTTGCTCGACCGTGTCGACCAATACTGACTTGCGATTCGTGGCCTCTGCTGTCGGTTGCCAAACATTATTTTCAAACCAATCGGTGCGGTCCGAATTCCGCATGTAGCGAACCTTCCACAACAAATTGTCCACGATGCGAATGCTGCTGTCGGCGGTGGTTCCACTCCAATTGATAAAGCTTGAGCATTTGGACACAGTGCATCTAGCGATTACAACGTTGTCTAACGACGATTTCGTTGTCAAGATACTCAAGCCGACAACGCCGTTTTCCAGTTGAGTGTTGTCATCGTCGCTATCTTCATCGCCAACTTGGTGAATGTTGTCGCTCATTACGGTTCGCTCCAAGTTTTTCCGCGGCTTCTTTGAGATAGCCTAGCCAAGACTTACCGACGATGCACTGCATCAACCTATCGTCAACATGAAGGCTCGTCGCGGTCTCCAGTTGCCGTTGTATAGAAGTTTTTTACCGTCCGCAGACCGCCCTGCTTACGAGCTTCGTTGAAAGCCCTGTTCGCATAAACAGTTGGCAATGCAGCGTTTTCCGATTCCGCGACCGGTCCGACGGGTCGTTCGAAGTGTGCCGAGCGCCCCAAGGAGTAGTTCAACGGCCAGAAAATGCCTGTCGCAAACCTCTTTCAAGATTACGCGGTTGCCGCAAATCAATTCACGGTAGGTAGTTAAGGGTTTTCGAGACAGTCCCGGCGACAGCTCATTTGAACCGCCCGAAAGCGAAACATGACTGGGAATGTCCACGCGCCTAGCTGCTTTCAAGATGACGCGACATCCTTTTTTTTGGGGGGGGCGGGGCGGAACTGGGCTACCTGAACATCCGGACTGAACCGTTTTTATCTTCTAAGTCTGCACCAACGGCACAGGTTTAACGAAAGATCATTCAATCAGGTGCCGTTCGCGTCGCAGGCTTGCTAAGGATTCCAATCCGATCGTTGTTCGTGGCGGTGAAGTCGTGGCGGTGAAGTAATGACTAGAGACGGATTGCTTGAGAACATCGACGATCGGTCCCTTTCACTTTCTAACTTTGCTTGGTCTCGGCTCACGATGCGAAAGTGGGTGCGGCTTCAGGTGCCACGTTCTGATGGACAACATTTTCACCTATGGCAATACGACATGCGGAAATTGGGTCTGAAATACCCTCGTGCCGATCTTGATCGCGAGGACGACCTCGCCGAAGAAATCGGTGGCGTACCCAACATGGACGCATTCAACCGCCTCTACCATCCACCAGTTGATCACTCGACGGTCGAGCGAAACGCGGACGACGAGGGTGAGTGGAGAACAAAGCGTATTTTGGTCGACGATGTTTGCGTTCGATTCGCCGACGATACGCAGCATTTGACGGTGACGGTGGAAGGAGAAATGCCGGCATCCGTGATCGAATCCACTGCTTGCGACTTGCAGGAAAAACTAGCCCTCTTTGAGAACCGCGAGTGCCGTGTGAAATGGCTGTTTGGCGGGGCCTCTACACTTTCTTCTTCGCCACGCTGTCGATCTTTTCCTGCATCGACTGCTCGCGGTCCGTGCGTGTTCCGACTTTGATGCTGGTGGTGATTCGAGGCGCGCCCATCGCGTGAACACGTTCGTGGCACAGCTTGATCGCAGCGAACACTTCGTCCCATTCGCCCTCGATGTTCGTGCCGTATGCGTGCAGCTGGTGATTCAAGCCGGCTTCCTGCAAGACCGTCTGGCACTCCGCAACATACTTGCCAACCGACACGCCCACGCCCATCGGGACGACACAGAGATCCACAATCACTTGCATGCTAATTCGTTCTCTCGATTTCAGGGTCCATTCCAAAGCTGTCAAACATACTGATTTAGGCCGAAAGCGGCAGTGGTATTGTTGAACCGAATTGACGGATCGGCCAGCGACTTACACGAAACCCGTCCATCAATCGGCGACCCGCAGGAACTCAGCCCCCTTCTCGGAATGGTTCTCGAATGCCAGTCTAACAGAAACACACTGAACCGCGTGGTTAGACATCGGCCACGAGCATGCGTGACTCTTCGTGATGTGGTCATCTTGCCGACGAATTCTGATCCCAGTGACATTCGTCCGAGCGATGCGTACTCGGTCGGCTATGAGTCACAGACTGTTAGAGGCGACCTGACCTGTGATACAATCTTATGAAAAGGCAATGGGCAATCCTGGTGGTCATCATCAATAAAGAAAGTGGTTGGGGTTCCGTGGGAAAATCTTGTTTGGCAGTGCTTTTGAGAATGAATCCGTTTCCATGCTTCGCAAAAATCACTTCTTTGTTCGTCGTCGTGAGTTTGACCGCGGTGTGGACTGCGGTGTGGACTGCGGCTTGCTTGGGACAGGACGAGAGAGCGACTGGCGGTGAGACACCTGACAAAACCGCAATTCCGCAGCGCGTCGCCGAAGACATAATAGAAGAACGGCGGGAATTTCAGTTGCAGGAACTGATGCTGGCGAAGAGCGGTGGCTGGATATTCAAGTCCGGCGAGACACCCCGTCTGCTGTGGCGTGACGTCGAAACAGTGCGGCGGCTTGGGTGCGACGAGCCGTTGAAGGTTCGATGGTTCAACTCGGAATTGGAAGAGTTATCGGAGCCCAATGCATCGGGTCGTTGGCTGGCGTGGATCGAAGGTGCTGCTCCCAATGGAACTCCGCTGCGGCGCCTGCGGACGTTCTATGCGTTACCGGAACAAATTCCTGTTTCGAACATTTCAGACCTGAAGGTCGTTATCCCGAATTTGTCGAGCGCCAATATGCCCGCAGTTGT
>DNWZ01000339.1 GCA_003506095.1 Planctomycetaceae bacterium
ATGCCGATGGCACGTTCGTTTACGTCGCCAACAGCAGCAACACCGGTGAGATCAAGTTTACCTACTCCGTTATCGATGAGCGCGGCGGAAGTAGCACCGGCGAAGTGACGCTAACGGTAAGCCAGCGGCCGAACCAGGCTCCCGTTGCGACTCCAGATCGTTTCACAGTAGTCCGAGGCGAAACGGTGACTGGCAACGTCGGCAGTAACGACTCGGATCCCGATGGTGATCGAACCAAGTTGGTCTACCGCTTGGTGACTCAGCCTGCCTTCGGACAGGTCACGCTCAATGCGGACGGCTCGTTGGTCTACGTCGCCAACAGCAACCAAACCGGTGAAGCCATCTTCACCTATTCAGTAACGGACGAGCGCGGCGGCGTTAGCACGGCTGAAGTTCGCATCACCGTGGCGGCGAAACGTGTACTCAACGGTACCGATGGTAACGACCGACTGATTGGCAGTGCCAGCGACGATGAGATCAATGGCGGCCTAGGCGACGACTTGCTCGATGGCGGTGCCGGCAACGACCATTTGTTCGGTGGTGACGGCAACGATCGTCTGATCGGTGGTGACGGCAATGACCGATTCTTCGGCGGCGATGGTAACGACATCATCGATGACGTCGAAGGAACCGATCAAGACGGCTTGGGCGATGACTTCGCCGATGGTGGGGCGGGAGACGATTTCATCGCCACCGGTTTGGGCAACGACACGTTGATCGGTGGTGACGGTAACGACCGACTGCTCGGCGAAGGCGGCGACGACCTCCTCCAAGGCGGTAACGGCAATGACCAACTGTTTGGTGGTGATGGCAACGATCGCCTCGAAGGTGGCGATGGTCACGACCTGCTTGAGGGTGGTCCCGGTAACGACAGCTTCTCCGGTGGTCCCGGTAACGATCGTATGTTCGGCGGCGACGGAGACGACGTTTTTGATGATGTCGTAGGTACCGACCAAGACGGATTCGGTGACGATTTCATCGATGGTGGCAACGGCAACGACGTGATTTTCGCAGGACTGGGCAACGACCAACTTTTCGGTGGTGACGGTAACGACCGATTGCACGGCGAAGGCGGCAATGACCTCCTCGTTGGCGGCAATGGCGATGACTTCCTCGAAGGTGGTGACGGCGACGACCGGTTGTTCGGTGACGGCGAGGTATCCGGCACAGGGCGGACCTTCAGCTACATCAATAATTTTGATGGCCCTGATCGCCTCCTCGGCGCGAACTTCTTAGGGTTCGGTGGCGCCCCTGGGGTGACCAATGTCCTCAACAGCCCCGATCCCGATCATGAGTTGGAACTTGTTTTCGCGCAGGGCTTTACACCCAACCAGGGAGGCGTCTTCGCCATTAATCCCAATATGGCTGGTACCGAACGGGTCGAAAACTTCAACTTCGCGTTCGTGATCGACATGGCCTCCAAGTCGAATGACGACCGAGTTGAAGGGCTTTCGGTCAATTTTGGCAATCTCGCCAGCTTACCCGCCAACAACGAATTCGAACGGGGTGTTTCTCAGGGGCTGACCGTCACGCTGGACCCGGTCTTGGATCTGTCCGAGATCCGCTGGAATGGCAACGTGATCGGGTCCGTACGGTCATCGACGCTTGAGTTCCGGCGGGAAGGAACGATGATCGTTAACGTCAGCAGCACCGGCGCTGTGGCGGTGACTTACGCAACTGACTCGCGCCCCTTCCTGTTCGCGCAGATTCCAACCAACGAATGGACGACAGTGAACCAGAGCGGCTGGCAATTTGGCGTGGCTGGGCGCACCGGTGTCAAGGAAGGCTTCATTTACATCGATGACGTCAACTTGACGGCCAATGTCGTCGATGTCTCAGGCGGCAACGACACGATCGATGGCGGCGCGGGCAACGATTTCATTCAAGGTGGCGGGGGCGATGACCGCTTGATTGGCGGTCTAGGCAATGATCGCATCGATGGTGGTGCAGGAGTCGACACTGCGGTATTCCGAGATGTGCAGTCGGTAACGCGATTGGCCAACGGAAACATTCGGGTCCTGAGTGCAGATGGTGACGATGAGTTGTCGAATGTTGAATTCATCGAATCCAACGGACGCCGCATCACCGTTGCCGAAGCACTTAATGGTTTCTTTCTACGGAAATAATGATAAGTCCTTGAGGGAATAGCCAAGAGCATTGTCGCGGCCGCTCTCGGGTTGCTTCGTAAGCTCTTTTAATCCCGCTCGATAGTCTGATTCAAACGCGATGTCCGAGCCTGACTCGGGCATCGCTGGTTGATCCCATGAGCAGTTCTGTCAGTTCAGTCTTTATTCATCCACCGTATTCAGATAAGGATCAATCCCCGCTTCGAGCAGACTCTTTTGACGATCCTTTTCTCGCCTGGACAACATCAGCCGATCGGTCAGGTGTTTTCGTTCGGATTTCGCTTGTGCCGATAGAAAGTATTTGATCCGCCGACTGTTAGCCGGGAATTTCGTATGTTGGAATTTATTTCGTAATCGGTCAGCTTTCCGATCGCCAAAACCAAGCTTTAAGATTTCGTCATCGAACGATACATAGATCCGAAAGCTGCCGGGATCTCCTTGGCGTGACCCGCGCCCGATCAGTTGCCAATCGATTCGCGAACTTTCATGAAGTTCCGTCAAGATCACATGCAAGCCACCAGCGTCGCGTACCGATGGATGAAGCTTGATGTCAGTACCTCGACCGGCCATGTTAGTCGCTACGGTGACGCGCCCGGGCTGGCCAGCCGCTTCCACGATCTCCGCTTCTTTTTCCAAATAGCGTGCATTAAGCAGTGAGTGGGCGACGTTCTTTTCGTGAAGTGCAGCGGACAGCATTTCTGAGGCATTGACCGTTCGTGTACCGATCAAGACCGATCGACCTTGCTGAACACATGTCTGAATTTCCTGTACGATCGATGCATACTTCTCAGCGTTCGTGGCGAAAACTCTTGTAGGGTATTGCTTGCGAATGACAGGACGATGCGTAGGAATACGAACGACTCGTTTGGAGTAGATCTTGCGAATCTCCTTTCGTGATGAATAAATCGTTCCCGTCATTCCGCAAATGTGTTCGTACTTACCGAACAGCGTTTGAATCGTGATCGTCGCCGCCTGCTGATTGACGGGACTGACGGACAAACCCTCTTTGGCTTCGATCGCTTGGTGGATGCCCCTTTGCCACTGCCGATCCGGCGCCGGACGACCGGTCAATTCATCGATGATGACGATCTTTCCATCGTCAATCGCATATTGTTTGTCGAGGTGATAATCTCGCCTAGCAACAATCGCATTGGTCATGTAATCGAATATTTCGCGATACGACAATTGACCTACCGACTTTATTTCTGGCAACGTTCGAATGAAACGCTGGCCATCGCTGAGGATCTTGACGGATCGATCCTTGGGGTCGCAATGAAAATGCTTCCCTTCAACCATGGAAGCGGCGTGGTGTGCGGCCCACATGCTGCATTCTTGATTTACCTTTTGCT
Organism: Planctomycetaceae bacterium; assembly: GCA_003506095.1. GTDB lineage: Bacteria > Planctomycetota > Planctomycetia > Pirellulales > Pirellulaceae > UBA6163. The sequence goes on from DNWZ01000339.1 coordinate 3,476, forward strand.
TCGCGGCGTCCTGAATCCCAATGATCAGCGGCGTGCGTGCTTCATCGATCAGGATACTGTCGGCCTCGTCGACCAAAGCAAAGAAAGTGCCGCGCATCACGCCGCTGCGATCGCTGCCGGTATCACGCAGAGCCATCCGGTCACGCAAGAAGTCGAATCCGAACTCCTTGGCCGACCCATAAGTGATATCGCACTGGTACTCCTTGCTTCGTTCGTCACGCGGCAAGCCGTCATAGATCACACCAGAGGTCAGCCCCAGGCCAGAGTAAACAGGTGCCAAGATGTCACGATCGCGCATGGCCAAATAATCGTTAAACGTAACGACATGCATCCCACGGCCGAAGAGTGAACCAACATAGGCCAGCAGTCCGGCGGTCAGCGTCTTTCCTTCGCCCGTTTTCATCTCCGCAATTCGACCGCGTGACATCTCTATACCACACAACAATTGAACGTCATGGTGTACAATGCCAAGATGGCGTCGACTCGATTCAGCAACCAATGCAAACGCATCGACGATCAAACGCCTAATCGGTCGCCCACTCATCGCTTCATACTTGAGGTCCAGCCCTCGCGATTTCAGCTCGGTATCCGAAATCCCGTTTAATCGTTTTATCTGGTCTCGGATTTTCCGAATGGAAGTGGTTTGATTCATGACCAAAAATTTTTGGAATCGCTACTAAATTCGAACGTAAGGTTAACGGTTGCCACATCCCCTTACAGTTTTGCACCCTCGAACCGCTGATACTCGTGATTTCATCCGCCAATCCGCAAAATCCGACCGAGTCACACTCAAGCGTCCCAACAATCGCGCCAAGTGACAAAAACAGACCTTTGACGCCTAATGATTGGCTCGCAAAGATTGCGTCGATGTTCGGTGCGCAAGCAGGAATTTTATGGGACGCGACCGATGGCTTTCGTGTCCTCGCCACCCTGTCTCGAGATGATTCGCCGCCAACGGTGAAAATGCGGCAAGAAGATCATGAACGGATGATGATCGATGTATTGCAAAATGGTAAACCGGTTCTGCTGCAAACTCAGTATACGGACGCCGATCGTGCCGACCTCTTGTTAGTCGGTAAGTTTGATGCGGGAACCGTCGGGCTGATCGAATTGATCATCGAAAACCATAAGCTCGACCAGACCGGCCTTGGGGCTTTAGAGCGAAGGTTTCGCGATGCATTGCAATTGATCACCGTTTCCTATGCAGGGCCACTGGGTGGATTACCTGCGGTCGCGGGTCAACAATCTTCACAGAACTCACCATTCGATTCACAGGAAATCAGCGCCTTCCTTAAGCTGATCCACAGCAGTATCGACCTGTTGTTGGCCGCGTCGAACTTTGCAAACGAATCTCGCCGGTTGCTGGACTATGACCGTGTTTCGGTACTGGTTCAGCGCGGCGGCAAACATCAATTGATCGCGATCAGTGGACAAGCGTCGGTCAATCGTCGCAGTAACACCACCAAGCTGCTTGAAAAGTTTGCCGTCAGCGTCTTGAAGACGGGACAGGTGTTTTGGTATCCCGATACCGATGAATTGCCAACCGCGATTCGGACTTCGCTGGATGATTATGTTCAAGTCTCGCAAACCCGCAGTTTGGCCCTTCTGCCGATCCGAAAAACCAGCGACGCGACCGACGATCCGTCCACAGCACCCCGATTACAACCGGTGATCGGTGGTATCGTCTTTGAGAAATTCGAAAAGACCTGGGATCGCAATCTCGAAGAGCCGAAGGTCCAGTTTTTGGCGTCGCACGCCGAGCATTCGATCGGCAACGGCTTGCAGCACCAACAGATTTTTCTTTATCCGCTTTGGAAACTTTTGGGGCGAACAAAGGTCCTGGCTCAGCCCAAGCACTTGAACAAGACGCTGATCGCAGTGGGTGTAATCGTTGCGGTCATGCTCGCTCTTTTCTTCTGGCCAGTACGGTTTTACGTAACGGCCGATGGTATGTTGGTGCCATCGACTTACAAGCCCGTTTTCAGCAACGTCAAAGGCGAAGTCCAACAAATTCTTGTCCAGCACGGCGAATCGGTCATTAAAGGCCAGGAACTGATTCGGATGGCCAGTCCCGAGCACGAGTTCCGTGTTGAGGAACTGCAAAGCCAACTCAAAACGGCAAAACAAAGATTGACGATTGTCGAAGACCAGCGACACAACCCCACACGAGACAAATCTGTCGAGGACATCGAAGAAAATATTGTCTCGTTGCGAACGCAAATCGAAAGCTTTGAATCACAACTTGTGATCTTAAATAAGATTACCGATTCATTGACGGTCCACAGTCCGATCGACGGACAGGTGATCACTTGGGACTTAAAGCACCAGTTGGAAAACCGGGTTGTCGGCGAAGGGGTTCGGTTGATGGAAGTGGCCGACGTTGTCGGCCAATGGATCATCGAGATCAACCTACCCATTCGCCGCCAAGGTCACGTCGCCAGGACGATTCAAAACGGCGACCTGGAAGATTTGAAGGTGTCATTCTTGCTCGCTGCCGATACGTCCAAACGATACTCCGGTCGCGTCATTGAGATTTCCGACGTGGTATCGGTCAGCAGTGACAATCGCCAAGTCATCAAAATCCGCGCCGCGATTGACGACTCTGATATTACGATCGACCAGGTTCGGTCAGCGGTCTCGGCAAAGGTTTACTGCGGCAAATCCAGCCTCGGTTACTTGTGGTTCAGTGACATTGGCGAGTTCTTTCAGAAGCATGTGTTTTTTCCTCTCTTTTAGGGCATTGGTAGATCACTTTCCTCTCCGCCCGAATGCTTGCGAGCATAAGTTGTGTAGATACCCATGCTTTTAGAAAGCCCCCTATAAAGAAATACGCATCCCCGAGACGATCTAGATTCCCGGCGACCCAACCGAACCATGACAGCCAATTTACCACCATCAAACTCCAGCGCCGATCTTTGGATCGGGATGCGAACGCGTGGCGATTTGGTCGTCCAGGAGGTCGTCCTTCAGGGCCAGCAAAGCTGGGTCGTAAAAGACCCGCTGTCGATGAAGTTTTATAGGCTGCAAGAAGCCGAATACGTCGTCTTTGAAGCACTGAAAGAAAAGACCAACTATCGCAAGCTGAAGCAGTTGCTCGACCGCAGGTTTCCCGAAGCCACGATACGACTGGGGATGATCCAGCAATTGGTCATCCAAATGCAGCGGATGGGGTTGGTGATTTCGGATTCGGCCGGTCAAGGCGTATCGCTGCAGCGTGATCGCCAACGCGAAGAACATCGCAAGTGGATCGGCATGCTGGCCAGCATCACGTCAATGCGATTTCCCGGCATCGACCCCGAACGCTTTCTGACTTTTCTTTACGCTAAACTCGGGTGGATGTTTTCGAAGTGGTTTACCTGGCTTGCGCTGTTGACTTGCGCAAGCGCATTGATATTGGTCGCGGCGAACTTAGAAGAATTTTTCTCGAGGCTTCCTGATTTCCAAAGCTTCTTTGGCTTGGACAATTTACTGTTGATGTCCTTGCTGCTGATTTTCACAAAGAGCGTTCACGAGCTCGGGCACGGCTTGATGTGCAAACACTTCGGCGGTGAATGCCACCAAATCGGGTTTATGCTGTTGGTGTTCACGCCTGCGATGTACTGTGATACTTCTGATTCATGGATATTGCCCAATCGGTGGCATCGAATCGCGATCGGCGCCGCAGGGATGTATGTGGAAATCGTTATGGCAGCGATCTGCACGTTTGTGTGGTGGTACACCAATCCCGGTTGGATTCACTACTTGGCATTGAACATCATGTTTTTAAGTTCCGTCAGCACATTGATGTTCAACGCCAACCCGCTGATGCGATACGACGGTTACTTCATGCTGTCGGACTATCTCGAAATCCCCAACCTCAGCCAGAAGGCTCGTTTGGCATTGATTTCAACGTTCCGTGGTTGGGCCTTGGGGTTGGCGCCAATCAATCACCGCCAATTGCCGACGCAAAACCGATTCTGGTTCGCAGCCTACAGTGTCGCGTCGTTTGCTTACAAATGGTTCGTCATGATCGCGGTCTTTTGGTTCATCAGGTCGATGTTGGAGCCATACGGTTTGTCCGTCCTGGGTAACTTGATGATTGCCATGTCGTTGACCGGCATGGTGGTCATTCCTGTATTCAAAGCGATTCAATACATGTTTTATCCTGGGAGATTTCGCGAAGTGAAAAAGTTTCGTTTGGCCAGAACGGTTGGTTTGTTCGCGGTGGTGGCTGTGGCAATCAGTTTCCTGCCGTTGCCACACTTCGTTTCGGGCTACGCAAGGATTCGCCCTCGAAATGCGCAGATCGTTTCCGTGACTGTGCCGGGGCGAATTCATGAAATCCGTGTTCGGCCAGGCGATCGCGTTCGTAATGGCGATGTGATCGCGATTTTAAAAAACTTTGATCTCGAACTTGAATTGTTACGCTTGGAAGGTGATCTAGCGACCGCCACGAGCGACCTCGCGGGCTTTGAATTGAACCGAAATAAACTGATCGATTCCGAACGTTACATTGCCGAATTGCGGGTAAAGATTCGTAATCTGGTTTCGGTTGTTGCCCTGAAGAAACAAGAATTGGAAAAATTAACGTTGCATGCTGATCGCGACGGCGTCGTGATCCTTGCAGAGAATGTTCCTAGGAAATCAGACGATTCGATGGAGTTGCAGGCCTGGAACGGAACCCCGCTCGACCGCGAAAACCTAGGCGCGCTTTTGGAACCCAACACGATCGTCTGTATGGTTGCCCAACCGGGGCGATACGAAGCATCGGTGGTTGTTGACCAAGCTGATGTACAGCTCGTCACGGCTGACCAGGCGGTTTCACTCATGCTGGAGCAATCTGCCGGCAAACGCTTCTCAGGTAAAGTTGTTGAAGTCAGCAAGGACGAAATGACTCGGATTCCTCGCGAGCTTTCGCAAACCATCGGCGGCCCGCTTGCGGTGAAGCCTTCTGTCGATGGTGGCGAACGTCCGCTGTTGAAGTCTTATGAGGTGTTTACCGACTTGACGGAGGCAGATGGGTCGGCGGGGCAAAACCTGGGCACCGGTTTTCATGGCAAGGCCAAGATTCACGCAGGCTATTCCGCCTTGGGCAGCATGGCCGCACGCTACTTGAGAAACCTGATCAACTTTCGCTAGGCTGGGTCAACCAAGGAACGTTGATGACGTGCTTAGATCGCACGAATCTGGAATTCGGCCAGCAGCGTGCCGCCTTCGGAAGCCAGTTGATAGATCGCTCGCTCACGCTGAGTCTTTGCGTCGTGCAGCGCCAGTTCGGCATCGAGATAGAAGCGTTGTGCTTCGAGTAAATCTTCGAACCCAACCGCATCAGCATCGTAGGCCGCTTTCCGGGCTTGAAATGTATCGCGGGCGGCCTCGCGACGTTTCTCAGCAAGTTGAATGTTTTTATCGGTCTGCTGAACCGCGCGATACGCAGTACCAAGTTCGTGAACGATCTGTTGTTCCATTTCTTCCAGCACAGTGAGTTCGCGAATCGACTGCAAGCGGGCATTGCGCAAACCGGCTAACGCCCGTCGTTGACCGACCGGCATTTCGTAGTTCACACCAAACTCGTACTCTTCATAATTCGTGTTCCAGGTTTCATTCAGCGCACCGGCAAACTTACCGCCGGAGTTCAGTAAATCGTCGCCCAGACCAGACAAACGATAAGTGGCCAAAGCATCCAGACGGGGAAGTGTAAAGTTTTTGGCGGCGACAGTTAACAGATTCGCACGCTGGACTCGCTGGCGTTGCTGTCGGAGTTCTTCCCGTCGGCCCAGTGCCACCGATAATAAATTTTCCCACTCATGCCGCGGCAGAATGTAACTCGGTTCGTCCGACGGACGCAGCATCAAACCGCCAGACTGCGGCAGGTTCATCAGCCGACGCAAGTTCGCCTCGGCTTGCAGAACACCGGGAGTTTGGGAGGCTTGAATGGCATTGAGTGCCTGGTCCAATTGCTGCTCAAACTGGTAATATTGCGAGCGGGCTTGTGCCTCGCGGTCAGCTTCCCCGCCGGGAAGGCCGCCTTCAAACTTTGCCTTGGTCGCCTGCCAGATCTCATAACTGGCGTTGCGCGCCGTGAGGATCACCCCGTAGTTTCGATATGCAAGGTCAAGTTGCCAATAATTGTTGACCACTTCGAGAACGTATTCGCGAAGTCCACGCTCAAATCGAGCATACTCAATCTGGTTGTCGATTAAACTGATTTCAATACCAGAGGTTCCCAGGAAACCTGGCCGAGCGTCGGGGCCCGCGATGCGGTTGAAATCACGACCACGACCTTGCATCAGCGGTTGCCGAACTGTCGCCTCCAGCGCATTGTCCCACGAGTGTGGGAAAAAAACGCTCGGATTGTTGTTGCTGTCATGTGTCGTATTCTGGCCAAGTGAGAACAGTGTGCCGTGTTGGTTGACCTTGTTGACCCCTAATGACATCCGAGTCAGGTCTTGCTTCACTTCGGCCGCGTTGCCGGTGGTTGATGGGTTATTGAAGAAGTCGTCATTTTTCGCGTAACTGCCGCTGCTGCTTATGACCGGATCAAATTGTGATAATGCCGCATCGACACCAAAGTTGGCATTGGATTGCTGAAGCGCCGGATCGAAGCTTGAGACCACACTGGCTGGATTTCGAACGACCTCGCCTGACAAGCTTCTCAAAACCGTCTGATCAGAAACGGCCAACGTGATGACCTCACTCAGCGAGATCTGCCAAAACTCGGTGGGCAGCTCCGCAAGTCCTGTCAACGGTGCAGGGAACTTCGAATTGCCGACAAGCGGCTGATTGCCATCAATCGCGTTTGTGCCATCGTCATTCAACATGCCTCGATCATCGTTTAGCAACGACGCCTGATCGCGACTTGGCAATGACGCTTGTCCCTGTTCAACCGAGTTTCCTGGCGGTTGCAAACTGATCGTTGAGTTTCCCGTTACGGGTGGCCCGACCGACATGGCGAGGGCAACGGCCTGCTCGCTGGTAAAATGAAACTTCGGTTCTAACGAAACTGGCGATTGCTGTGACATTGACGCGGGGACGACCGCGGTGGATGAAACGCTGTCCAAAGGGCTTCCACCGGTCACCATCGAATTCAAAGCAGGGTTTTCACTGACTAATTCGCCTTGACCAGGTGAGTTGATTTTTCGACTTGCTGTGCGAATCGCAGAAGCCCCAGTACTGAGCACGTTTGACTTGCAGCCGGAGGTTCCCAATGCGATCGTCATCGCAAGGAATGGCGCTAGTATGCGAAACGTCATTTTCGATCCACGGACAAAGGAGTACACGACCAACCCTTGGTCAATTCGACCACAGCAGCAAGAACCTCAATGTTTTTCACTGCTAGCCGGTTGTTCGTGCTTTTGCCCAGGAACGTTACAAGCCACACGATCAGGCTGTTCGCTACATCCTGCCGGCACTGGTGAAAACGAGATTGTTTTTCGCCTGAAATATTCTTCACAGCCTTTGATGCGAACTATCCTGATCCCCGGATGGATGCTCCCCAAGGCTCCGTGCCTCCAGTCGTTCTTGATCGACGGGGCTCTGGGCGCAATGCATCACTTATCTGGCTCTTTCTTCGCAGCATCCTGAATCGGGATTGATTGAAATGAAAACGTTGCTTATCGCCGCAGTTGCGCTCTTGCTGGTTGTTGATCGCCGCGGGGCCTGCGGACAAGAGATCGAAGTAAGAAACCTGCCTCTGCAATTGATCGATGATGTCGAGGTGGCTTCGGTGGATACCGGTGTTGTGACCCAATTGCATGTTCAAGCCGGAGATCGCGTCGTTGAAGGCGCGTTGTTGTTGGAGCTTGATCGGGATCTTCACGAAGGTGAAGCGGCTGTCAAAAAGATGGCTTGCTTGGTCGCCGATACAGAAGCTGGGAACGACGTCAATCTGCGATATTCCGAAAAGACGCTCATGCTTAATGGCAAGATCCTCGAAAAAAGCATCAACGCGAATAACACCTACGCCAAAAGCATCTCCGAAACCGAAATCGACAAACTGCGGTTAGAACGCGATCAGTCGGAATTGTCGATTCAACAGGCACAAGTCGAACAGGAAGTGGCAATGCTGACCGCCCAGCTTCGGCGCGAAGAAAAGTCGCTTGCCGACATACAACTCGCTCGTCGTACGCTGCGTTCACCGCTGGCCGGAATCGTGGTCAATATCGATGTTCAGCCTGGCGAGGCAATCGTCAGCGGCAAGCCGGCTTTGCGGATCGTATCGCTCGACAAACTGCGATTGATTGCGAGTGTCGACCGCAGGCTCGCTTTCAAAATCAAGAAGGGCGACGCCGCGTCAATGCTCATTCAATTAGGCGACGAAGATTTGGTGATCCCTGCCAAAATCGTCTTTGTTAGCCCCGAGATTCGATTTACCGAGCAGACGTTCGACGTCTGGGTCGAAGTTGAAAACCAAGCCGGAATGCTGTTGCCGGGAATGAAAGGCACCTTGAAAATCACCGCCCAAGAACTGCCAGGCTAACGTGAGTTTTGGATGATCCAATAGATCTTGGCGATCTCCTCGTTCGGATCATTGGGATTTGCGGGTACCGAACCGAGTAATGATTGAACCCATTCCAATTGCCGTTCGCTGACATTCTTGTAACCGACGGCATAAAATGCGTGCCGGACTTGTTGATTGCGATCGGCGATCGATTCCATCCATCCGCCACGAAGGCTTTCTCGGTCCGACAACCACTGTGTCCACCAATAATCTTGATGGTCGACAGGTTTCGCAAGTGCTTTGCCGCCATTGGCGTTCGACGAAGGTCTTCCGGGTTGTGAACCCGGAAGCGTGGTAAGTGGTTGAGCCAGCATCGAGTCTTGAGGCCCGATCTTGGAGGGTTGTTTGCCGCTGCGTGCTTCCATCATCGCCAAAAGCTGGGCTCCTGACGCGCTTGGCCAAGGCGAGCGAGCTGCGGCAAACGAACGCTGCGCAAGCGATGCCGAAACCAGTTGCGTCTCGCCCGCCAGTTGCCACGCATCGCCTTGCAATTCAGGCGGCGTGCCGCGTTTCATCGGTTCAGATTGCACAATCCAACGAGCGGCGACGCGAATATCGAAGTCCGTTGCAATCAACTTTTCGCTCAACATTTCCAATGCCAGCTCGATCGAATCGTCTTGTGGTGGAGCAATCGGAGAACTAGCGGCCGATACCATCGGCGTGCCAAACCCGATCGCCCACAGGTGATTGACCAGACTGCGGGCGAGTTGGCGATTGCCGACCAATGATTGTGCAAGCTCGGCTCGCGAAGCGATACGCAAAGCATCATCCGCGTCTCGCTGGCCAGGTTGTTGACGCAACCCGAGCCATCGCTTGGGGGCGCTAGGCGAAACAACCCTTTGACGACCGTCTCGCATTTCATAAAAAAGTGATTCGGTCTGTGCCGGTGCGAACAGAGCCGCAACAGCCCAGAAATCATGCTGGTTGAAGCGGCTGTCAATGGGCGAATCGTGACAG